>CACXNN010000015.1 GCA_902768995.1 uncultured Eubacteriales bacterium
AAATGCCATAACCCTACCAAAGCGCTGATTACAACTGAAATGTAATATAGAATCTTTATTCCTTTTTTCAAAATGATTCACCTCTACAAATCCCGATTTATTGCAACTCTTCCAATGAGTTTCTTGTCAACAAAACTACGGTCTCCACGTGGCCGCAGCGGGGGAACATGTCCACGGGCTGAACGGCCTGGACGGTGAAGCCGCCGGCGGTCAGGATTTTAACGTCCCTGGCCAGGGTGGCGGGGTTGCAGGAGACGTAGACCATGCGCCGGGCGCCGGAAGCGAGGATGGCGTCGATGACCTGGGGGTCGCAGCCCTTGCGGGGCGGGTCCACGGTGAGACAGTCGATCTTTTGGCCGGAGGCCACCAATTTGGGCAGGGCCTCCTCCGCAGGGGCGCAGAGGAAGGAAGCGTTTTCGATGCCGTTCCTGGCGGCGTTCGCCTTGGCGTTCTCCACCGCCTCGGGCACCACTTCGACGCCGATGACCTTCCCGGCCCTCCGGGCCAGCAGCAGGCTGATAGTGCCGATGCCGCAGTAGACGTCGGCCACCGTTTCGTTTTGTTGGGGGGCCAGCAGCTCCAGGGCGGCCCCATAGAGCTTTTGAGTTTGGACCGGATTCACCTGCAGGAAGGAAAGGGGGCTAACCTCAAAATCGAGGCCGCAGAGGGTCTCCCTGAGGGTGGGCTTGCCGGATAAAAGGGTGAAGCTGTCGCCGAAGATCACGTTGGTATTTCGTTCGTTCCGGTTCCAATAGACGCTGTCCGCGAAGGACAGGGCGTCCACCAGCTCCTTTTTGTGGGGCAGCTCGCCCCGGGTGACGACGACCACCATCAGCTCCCCGGAGGTGGTTACCCGGGCCACGGCGTGGCGCAAGCATCCCCTCCCCGTCCTCTCGTCGTAGGGCTGTATAGCATACCGATTGGCCCAGACCTTTACAGCGTTGACAGCATCGCACACCTGTTTTTGTTCGATCAGGCAATCATCCACAGCCACCAGTCGATGGCTTCGGGGGGCGTAGAATCCAAAAGCTGGGCCTTTATCCGTCATACCGTAGGGGAAAGCACCCTTGTTCCTATATCGGTCCGGTTGCTCCATGCCCAGGATGGGCCGCAAGGGCACGTTTTGCAGCCCGCCCAGCCGCGTCAGGGCCTCCGCCACCTGCTGCTCCTTGATGCGCAGCTCCTCCTCGTAGGACACGTGACCGAAGGCGCAGCCCCCGCAGCGGGCATAGACGGGGCAGGCAGGCTCTTTCCGATGGAGCGAGGGCTCCACCACTTCCAGTAGCTTTCCAATGGCATAGGAGGCGGTGACCTTGATGATATGCACCCGCACCCGTTCCCCGACCAGAGCGCCCGGGACGAACGCAGCGAAGCCGTCCACCCGACCCACGCCCGCCCCTTCCAGGGTGACGCTGTGGATGGTCAGCTCCAATTCCTCGTTTTTTTCTATAGGCGGTCTGTTCATCGCAGGATCACGTTCTCCTTGCCGAATACGGCCTGCAGAGTGCTCATGAGCTCCTCGTCCACCTTCACGTTCCAGTCCCGGGGCGCGCCCTTGGCCTGGCGCTTCGAATCCACCAGCACGATGGGGGTCTGGCCCGGGTAGTTCTGGATGATCTTCTGGACCTTATAGGAATCGGACAGGACGGGCAGCCGTATGTACAGCTTCTTGGAAGCGCCTTCCAGGTCCGTCAGCTCCTCGATCAGAAGGGAGTTTACCCGATCTTCCCGGATGTTCAGCCGGCCCTTCACCAGCACCGGGGCGTCATCGTGGAAATAGCGGCCATAGAGCTGCAGCGTCCGGGGGAAGATCACCGTCTCAACCGTGCCTGTGACGCCCTCCAGATTGGCGTAGCCCATCATGCCCGTATTCCCCTTGGTGGGTCGGGTCTTGCAGGCGGTCAAGAGGCCGCCCACGGTCACGTATGCGTTATCCTCCAAGGTGGTGCCGTCCGCTTCGGCCAGGTCCATCACGCTGACGGAAAGGCCCGATAGCACGTCCATATAGTCGTCCAGGGGGTGGCCGGAGAGATATAGGCCCGTAGCCTCCCGCTCCTTCTGCAGCAGGAGCTTATGGGGCATCTCCGCCGACGGCAGGATGGGCGGATGGCTGGAGACGGAGGCGTCCCCGTCGTCAAAATCGAACAGAGACATCTGCCCCGCGTCCCGATTCTTCCGCGTTTTGGCCGACAGCTCCATGGCCTGGTCGTATACCTTCAAGAGCTGGGTCCTGGTGTAGCCCATGGAATCGAAGCAGCCGGCGTAGATCATGTTCTCCACCATGCGCTTGTTGAGGCCGGGGGCCCGATCGCAGAAGTCCCAGAAGTCCTTGAAGGGCCCATGGGCCTCCCGTTCCTTCACCAGCTCCTCCATGACCCCTTCGCCCACGTTCTTCACGGCGGCCAGGCCGAAGCGGATGCAGCCGTTCTCCACGGAGAACTTGGGCCGGGACCGGTTCACGTCCGGTCCAAGGACCTTGATGCCGCTCCTGCGGGCGGAGTACACGTACTCGGCCACGGAATCGGAGTTGTACATATAGCCGTTGATCATGGCGGCCAGGAACTCCACGGGGAAATAGTGCTTGAGATAGGCCGTCCGGTAGGTGGTCACGGCGTAGCAGGCGGCATGGGCTTTGTTGAAGGCGTAGGAAGCGAAGTCCATCATCTCGTCGAAGATATGGTCCGCCACCTGCTCCTTGACGCCCCGTTTCACGGCCCCCTCCACGCCGTCCGTGCCGTGGACGAAGTATTCCCGCTCCCGGGCCATCACGTCGTGCTTCTTCTTGCTCATGGCCCGGCGGACGATGTCGGCGCGGCCCAGGGAATAGCCGCCCAAGGTGCGGACGATCTCCATGACCTGCTCCTGATAGACCATGCAGCCGTAGGTGGTGGAGAGGATGGGCTCCAGGCGCTTATCCTCATAGTGGACGGAGCTGGGGTCATGCTTGCCCTGGATATACCGGGGGATGCTCTCCATGGGGCCCGGACGATAGAGGGCGATGCCGGCGATGATATCCTCGAAGCAGTCGGGCTTGAGCTGCATAAGGAACTGGCGCATGCCCGCAGATTCCAGCTGGAACACCCCGTCCGTGTCCCCCCGGGAGATCATGTCGTATACCTCTTTGTCGGAGAAATCGTTGGTGGAGAAATCCGGTGCCTCCTTCCCCTGCTCCCGGATGAAGGCGAGGGCGTCCCGGATGATGGTCAGGGTACGAAGCCCCAGAAAGTCCATCTTGAGGAGGCCCAGCTCCTCCAGGGTGGTCATGGGGAACTGGGTGGTCAATACCCCGTCGTTGCTCTGGAGCGGCACCACCGTTTCGAGAGGCACCCCGGAGATCACCACACCGGCCGCGTGGGTGGAGCTGTGGCGGGGCAACCCTTCCAGCTTCATGGACAGGTCCAGCACCTTCTTCGTGGTGGGGTCGGAATCGTAGAGGCTCTTCAGCTCCGGCTGCATCTGCATGGCGTCCTTCAGCGTGATCTTCAGCATGTTGGGCACCAGCTTAGCTAGCTTGTCCGCATCAGCATAGGGCACCCGCAGCACCCGGCACACGTCCCGGATGACGGCTTTCGCCGCCATGGTGCCGAAGGTGATGATCTGGGACACGTGGCCTTCGCCGTACTTCTCCCCCACGTAGTCGATGACCTCCTGCCGCCTCTCATAGCAGAAATCCACGTCGAAATCGGGCATGGACACCCGTTCGGGGTTCAAAAACCGCTCGAACAGAAGGGCGTATTTCAGGGGGTCGATGTCCGTGATGCCCATGCAGTAGGCCGCCAGGCTCGCCGCGCCGCTGCCTCGGCCGGGGCCCACCATGATGTTGTGGGATTTGGCGAAGTGGATGAAGTCCCAGACGATGAGATAGTAGTCCACGAAGCCCATGTTCTCCACCACGGAAAGCTCGTAGTTGAGCCGATCCCAGGCCTCCTTCCCGGCGTTGGGCATCTTCTTGGCCATGCCCTCCTCGCAGAGCTGCCGTAGATAGGTCCGGTTGTCCATGCCATCGGGGGCCGTGAACTTGGGCAAGCGCCGCTTGCCGAATTCGATCTCCACGTTGCACTTATCCACGATCTCCATGGTGTTCCGGAGGGACTGCTCCTCCCCGGGCAAAAACTGCAGCAGCTCCTCGGCGGACTTGCAGTAGAACTCCTCCGCCCCCATGCGCATCCGATCCTGTTCGTCCACGAACCGCTGAGTCTGGATGCACAGCAGCACGTCCTGGGCCTCAGCATCCTCCTTGTCCGTGTAGTGGATATCGTTGGTGACGATGGTCTTGATGCCCAGCTCGTAAGCAAGTCGCTTCAGCTTAGGCAGGATGATCTTCTGCTCCCGGATGCCGTGATTTTGGAGCTCGATATAGAAGTCCTCGCCGAACATGTCCTTAAGGCGGCGGGCCAGCTGGTACGCCTCCTGGTCCCGATCATGGAGCAGGAATTGGGGGATGTCCCCGCCGATGCAAGCGGAGGTGCAGATCAGCCCCTCCCGATGCTGAGAAAGCAGATCGTAATCGATCCGAGGCTTATAGTAGAAGCCGTGGATGAATGCTTCAGAGGAGAGGCGCATCAGGTTTTGGTAGCCGACTTCATTCTTGGCCAGCAGGATGAGATGCCCGTATTCCCGATCCATCTTCGCATCCTTGAAGGTGTAGCCCCGAGGCGCTACGTAGGTCTCGATCCCGATGATGGGCTTGATCCCCTGCTTCTTGCATTCCCGATAGAAGTCGATGACGCCGTACATGACCCCATGGTCCGTGATAGCCATGGCGGTCTGCCCCAGGGATTTAGCCCGGGCCACCAGAGCGGGGATGCGGGACGCTCCGTCCAGCAGGGAGTATTGGGTATGTACGTGCAGATGCGCGAAGGGAATAGACATCGGTTACCTCCCCAGGTTATTGAATTCAGTATAGCATATCCAGGCCATGGATGAAAGGAAAAAATAGAAAAACGCCGCCCGGTTCAGGCGGCGTTTTATTCGATTTCAGATCATCAATCCTCAACGGTGATGGTCCCGACCTTTACGAACCAGTTGTACACATAGCCGATCACGTCGCCGACCTTGACCTTGTACCAGGAACCCTCCTGCTTGATGATCTTACCGGTCAAGCCAGCATCCAGAGAGTCGATCTTCTCGGCGGAATTGGACGCGGCGGCACGCACAGGCGCCTTGGTCTGGGAGCCATGGGCGACGATGGTGATATCCGTCCCGGCGGGAACGCCCTCCAGGACCTGGAGCTTCACGTCCTCATGGGAAATGATGTGGCCGCCGCCGGTGGCGCGGACCTTGACGGTGAGCTTGCCGGGCTGGGTCAGGCTGGGGACCGTGGTGGACCACTTCTTGCCGCCGTTGGTGGAGTATTCAATGGTGAAACCTTCGCCGTTGGTCAGCTTGGCCGTGACCTTGTGCTCCTTGCCGTCGTAGACGAATACGCCGCCCTTGGCCTCCAGCTTGGCCTTGGAGGGATCGGGATCCACGGTGGACTCGCTCTCCTCGGGGGGCAGGGAGCCGGTCTTGACGAACCATTCGTAGACGTAGCCCTCGACGGAGCCGCACTTGACCTTGATCCAGCTGCCGGTCTGGCTGACCAGAGTGCCGTGAGTCCCGGCGTCCAGCGTGGCGATCTTGGTGGAGCTGTTGGACGGGCCGGTACGAACGGGCGCCTTGGTGGTGCTGTTATGAGCAACGATGGTGATGGAGGTGCCGGCGGGCGCCATCTTGGTCACCGTCAGGGTCACGTCCTTGGCATTGAGCACCACGCTGCCGCCGGTAGCCCTGGTCTTTACCGTCAGCGTGCCGGGATCGGACAGGCCAGGTACCTTGGTGGACCAAGTCTTGCCGCCGTCGGTGGAGAACTCCACGGTGAGGCCGGTGCCATGTTCCAGCGTATAGGTCACCTTATGGACCAGGCCGTCATACATGAACGTGCCGCCCTTGGCGGTGAGCTTCGCCGCAGGATCAGGCGCGGGGCCAGGCACTTCGGCGGGCGCAACAGGATCGGGCAGAGCATCCTGGGTCACGAACCAGTAGTACACGAAGCCAGGCTTGCCATCGAATTTGATCTTGTACCAGGAACCGGATTTGCCCAGCAGTTCGAACTTCTGCCCGGGCGTGGCCGTGCCGATCTTTTCCGAGTTGGTGCCGACACCGGACCGGATGGGGGCCTTGGTGGTGCCCTCATGGGCGATGATGGTGACCTTCGTGCCGGAGGGGATGTTCTCCAGCACCTCGATGGCCACGTCGTTGGCCTTGATCTGGCGGCTGCCGCCGGTGGCGCGGACCTTTACCGTCAGCTTGCCCACCTCGGTGAGGCCGGGGGCGCTGGTGGTCCAGGTCTTGCCGCCGTCAGCGGAGTACTGGATGGTATACCCTTCGCCCTTGGTCATGGTGGCGGTGACCTTGTGCTCCTTGCCGTCGTACATGAAGGTGCCGCCCTTGGCGGTCAGCGTGGCGCTGGGATCGGGTTCCTTGTCGGTCTCCGTGTTAAAGGAGCCGACCTTCACATACCAGTTGTACACATAGCCGATCTTCGTGCCGAACTTGATCTTGTACCAGGAGCCTTCCCGGGAGATCATGTTGTATTTTTCGCCTTCAGAGGCGGTGCCGATCTTGGCAGAGCTGGAGGAAGCGCCGACACGGACGGGCGCCTTCTTGAGGCCAGCGTGGGCAACGATGGTGATCTCGGTCCCTTCGGGCGGGGTATTGGTGACTTCCAGCGTCACCTCCTTGTGGTTCAGGATCACGTTGTCCTTGCAGGCGCGGACCTTGACCTTCAGCTTGCCCGCTTCCGTCAGGCTGGGCTGGGTGTTGGTCCAGGTCTTTCCGCCGTCGGTGGAGTATTCCAAAACGAACCCATCCCCGTTCTTCAAGGAGACGGTCAATTTGTGCTCCGTTCCGTCGTACAGGAAAAGACCGCCCTTCACCGTCAGGGTGATAGCATAGGGATCGGAGAGCTGAGCGGTCTTCACATAGCCGGAAGGATTGGCGATCTTCGTGAAGAGACCGCTGACGCTCACATACTTTGCAACTGCGCCGGGAGCCAGCGTGCCCACCACGGGATTGGCGTCGCCCGCTTCCTTATACACGTTGATCACGCCGGTGGTCTTGTTTCGGACGTACTTGTCTTCCGCCGCGACACCGTCCCGCACGAACAGGGCCGGGACCAGCGAAAAGACCATGATCGCCGTCAGCAGCAAAGATATCGTTTTCTTCATTGTGTGTTCTCCCCTTTCCAGACACAATATGTTGTGTTAGCCCAAATTGGTCTGAATTTTATGAACAATATATGAACACTATACCATGATTTGCAAAAAAATAAAGCGTTATAAATGTGAACTTTTTATGAACATGCAAATAAAAATAGCCTTTTTCCGTGATTTTTGGCGGAAAAAGGCTGCATAATCCTATTGCATACTTATCCTACATACTGATTACGTTCTCCATCGTATAAAACCCGGGTTCCCGGTCCAAGAGAAAGGCGGCTGCGGTCAAGGCTCCGTCTGCAAAGACCCGTTTGCTGCCCGCTCGATGGGTGATGACGATCTCCTCGTCGGTGCCCAGGAAGTACACGGAGTGCTCCCCCGCCTTGTTCCCGCCCCGCAGGGAATGGATGCCGATCTCCTTCTTGTCTCGCCGCTTGTTAGTCTCGTGCCGGCCGAACACCAGCTCGCTCTCCCCGTCCCGAGCTCCTTCGATGGCCTCCGCCAGCATCAGGGCGGTGCCACTAGGCGCATCCACCTTCAGGTTGTGGTGGGTCTCCACGATCTCCGGATCGAAGGCGGAGCCCAGCACCCGCGTCGCCGCTCGCACCAGGGCAAGCTGCAGGTTGACACCCAGGGACATGTTGCGGGAATAGAACACAGGAATGGTCTTAGCGGCTTCCTTCAATCGGGACATCTCTGCCTCCCCCAGTCCCGTGGTGCCGGTAACGAGGGGCTTCCCCTCCCGCAGGCACAGCTCCAGCACCGCCATGGTGGCCTGGGGCCGGGAAAAGTCGATGGCTATATCGAAGGGCACGTCCACTGCCTCTGCCGAAGCGAACAAAGCGCCGGGAAAATCCCCTGTCTGCAGGTCGATGCCCACAGCCGGGACCAGGTCTCCGTCGGCGGCTTTCAGGGCGGCCAGGACCGCCTGCCCCATATGTCCCAGCGCTCCGTTGATCAAAACTTTCTTTTTCATAGGCCCCTCTTAGGAGATCAGTCCGAAATCTTTCAATGCCTTGCGCATCTTCTCCTCATCCTCCGGCGTGGGCGGTACCAGGGGCAGCCGCAGCTCGGGGGAACAGAGGTCCATCATGCCCATCATGGTCTTGATGGGGATGGGATTGGTCTCGCAGAAGGCGGCCCGCCAGATGGGCAAGAGGCTGAACTGTAGCTTGCGGGCGATGTCCAGCTTCCCGGCGAAGAAGGCCATGCACAGGTTGTGGACCTCGGAGGGCACCACGTTGGCAATGGTGGAGATGACGCCCTTGCCGCCCAGGGACAGGACGGGCAGGATGTGGTCGTCGTTGCCGGAATAGATATCGAGGCCAGGACACATGGCCGCCAGGTTCACCATCTGCTCGATGTTGCCGCTGGCCTCCTTGATGCCCACCACGTTCTCGCACACGTCCAATATCTCCCGCATGGTGGCGGGCAGCACGTTGAGGCCGGTCCGGGAGGGCACGTTATAGACGATGATGGGGATATGCACTTGCTCGCAGATGGCGGCATAGTGAGCCACCAGGCCCTTTTGGGTGGTCTTGTTGTAGAAGGGTGTCACGATCAAAAGCCCATCCACCCCGAGGGCTTCCGCCGTGCGGGAGAAGTCGATGACGGCGGCGGTGTTGTTGCCGCCGGTGCCGGCGATGACCGGGATCCTTCGATTGACCCGATCCACCACGAAGCGGATCACCTCCATCCGCTCCTCCGCGGACATGGTGGCTGCCTCCCCGGTGGTGCCGCAGACGATGATGGCGTCCGTACCGCTGATGATCTGCAGCTCGATGAGCCGGGTCAACGCGGTATAATCCACCTCACCGTTGGTGAACGGCGTGACCAAAGCGACGCCGGAGCCTTTGAAAATGGTACTCATGGGCCTTCCCTCCCTAAGCATATTCTTCGTTTTAATTGTACCGTTTTCCCTATTCTTTGTCAATTCCCGCTCTGTTGGGGACCAACAGGCCGCGAAACTCGTTCTGCGGCTCGCAGGCTTTTCTGTCAGCCAGGGTCAGGGCCAGGCTCTCCGCCAGGGAGGGCACGGCGTTTAGGGCCTGTTCCAGGGTGTTGGCGTTATGGCCCACCTCGATGAGCAGGCTCAATTGGCCTACGTGCTGATTGTACCGCCCCGTCTTCACCCGCACGTCCCGCGCCAGCCGACTGTCGATATTCCGCAGGTTTTCTGTCAGCGCGGAGGCCAGGGCGAAGTTCGTGTCGAAATCCGGCTTATCCGCATACTTGGCCCCCTGCCCCACCACGCACATGAGCCGGGCCGTGGGACAGCCGTCCACCACCACAAAATCCTTCTCATCCGAGCTGGCGTCCCGATGGATGTCGATGAACAGGACCAGGGAGGGATATCGTTCGAGATAGCCGCGCATGGTCTTCTCACTCCGTTCGTAAGCGGTCTTAAGGCTTGGCGGCTCGTGATCCGTGGTGTCGTGGATAACGGAAAAACCGTACTGTACCCGTAGCCGTTCCGCCAGCGCCTCCCCCACCGCCAGCACGCTCTTGCTGGGGTCCGCCGTGCGATAGGAGCCGGTCTGCACATAGGGGAACGCCTTCGTGGCAGTATAGGCTTCGGTGGTATGGGTATGATATATAAGTATCTTCGGGTCCTGTCCCCTCAGGTCCAGCCCTCGGGACAGGATCGCCGTTTTGGCATCCTCGATGTAAAGGTGTGTATCCCTCTCCTCCGTAGTGGGCGGAGCGGGCGTAAGGGGCGCCATCGCAGGCACAGCCACAGGCTCTTTCGGCGGCAGCAGGTCGATCACCCGCAGCACGGATAAAAACAGCAGCAACGCGAACAACAGTCGGATGAAGCTTTCCGTCCCTGCATGGGCTCGTTGGATCTTTCGGCGTTTCATAGGGCATACCTCCTCATCGTTACCCTATGCATGGGGGAAACGGATTATCGCATGAGCCCCTCCAGCGCCCCATAATTCTCCCCGAACAGCGCCAAATTCAGCCCATAGGACAGGATGCTGGCCCCGTCCTTCACCATGGCGTCGATGTCCTTGGGCGTGACGCACATGGAGAGGAAGTCGCTGCCCAGCCGCCGCTTGGCCTTAGAGAACAGGTCCTCGGCGTCCATTCGGACCAGGCCGGAGTACAATATCGCCTCCGCCGTCAGCACCAGGGGGATGCCCAGGGCGATGACCGGGATGCCCAGGGTAGCCTTGTTGAGCCCCATGCGGAAGTTCCCCACCCCGGCCCCCGGGGAGATGCCAGTATCGTTCAGCTGGACCATGGCGCCCACGTGATCGCTTTCCGAGGAGGCCAGGGCGTCCACCGCCACGATAAGATCGGGCTCCAGCACGGAGGCGATGCCCGTCACCGCTTCCGCCGTCTCCACCCCGGTCATACCCATGACCCCTGCCACGAAAGCCGCCACCGTGCGGGTGTGGGGCGGCAGCAGGGACGGGAAATGGTTCTGCACGTGCCGAGTGACGAACAGGTTTTCGATGGTCTGGGGGCCCAGGGCGTCGGGGGTCACGTGCCGGTTCCCCAGGCCCACCACCAGCACGCTCTGCACCTCCCCCATGAGCAACGACAGCTCCGCAGCGAGGCACCTTCCTGCCTCCTGCCGCACCTCCTTGCTGGATAATCCGTCCTCGGGCAGGGTCAGGGTGATATAGCTGCCCCGGGGTTTGTCCAGCTTCCGTTCCGCCCCCTGGGTTCGCACCCGGATGCGGGAGATGCGCATGCGGCCCTTCCGTTCGTTCTCCTCCTCCACGCCGGAGAGGGTCGGGCAACGCTGCAATGCCTCGTGAGCCATATCGGTGCGGGTGTTCATGTAACCTCCTGAAAAAAGAGTACCGGCCCAAGCGGGCCGGTGTTAGGGTATCCAGATTTCAGAGCAGAATACAGATGAGGCCGTTGCAGTCCTCGTTGACCATGCGTTCGATGGTGCCCTGCATCTTCTGCTGTACGTTCACGGGCATGCCGCCCAGCTTCCCCTGCATGTTCTCCGTCACCATGTCCTGCAGGGTCTTTCCGAAGAAGGAGGTCTGCCACAGAGCATTCACGTCCTCCTGGCGGGCGACGTTCAGATGCTCCATCAGGTTCTTTGCCTGCTCCTCGGAGCCGATCAGGGGGCTCACCTCCGTGTCGATGTCCACCTTCACGATATGCAGTCCCTTGGCCCTGGCCCGAAGCCTCACCCCGCAGCGGCCGCCCTGCCGAAACATCTCCGGCTCCATGAGCTCCATCTCCTCCATGGAGGGGGTGACCACGCCGTAGCCTGTCTGCTCTGCCTCCTCCAATGCGTTGGCCAGCCGATCGTAGGCCCGCTTGGCGGCGGCGAACTCCCTGATGGCGGAGAACAGGGCAAAATCGTCCGCGATCTCCACCCCCGTTTCCTCGCTCAAAAGGGTGTAGAACATGCTTTCCTCCGGCGTCAGGGCCAGCGTCACCGTGCCGGTGCCCAGATCGGCGCCCTCCCATTCCGCCTTTTTGAAATGCTCCAGGGACTGCATCCCCTCCACCAGCTTTCCACAGTCGCCCACGGTCTGCACCTCGGGCGACAGCTTCCGCAGCAGGGACAAAACGCCCTCCATCAGGGGGCTTTCCCCCGACAGGGCCCGCAGGAACCCCGGCACGCTGATCTCCACCAGCTTCACCGGGAAGGCGTACAAAATTTTGGTGATCAGGTCCCGGACCTCCGTCCCGGACATGTTCTTTACGTCCATGGGCACGGCGGTGACGCCGTATCGCTCCCTGATGTCCTCCGCCAGGGCCTGAGCGGTGTCGCTGGTGGGATTAGTGCTGTTCACCACCACCACAAAGGGTTTCGCGGCTGCCTTGGC
Organism: uncultured Eubacteriales bacterium; assembly: GCA_902768995.1. GTDB lineage: Bacteria > Bacillota > Clostridia > Christensenellales > CAG-138 > RUG472. Next base: position 11,999 of record CACXNN010000015.1, read on the forward strand.
CGCTTCCACCGCTTGTCGCTCCGCCTCCTCGTAGCTCTCCCGGGGCAGGTCCGTGATGGACCCGTCCGTTGTTATGACGATGGAGATGGTGGCATGCTCCTGGATAACCCGAGTGGTGCCTACCTCCGCCGCCTGGGAAAAGGGGATGTCGTGATCGAACCAGGGAGTGGTGACCATACGAGGTCCATCCCCCTCTCGGTCGCCCACGGCCCCGGGGACCATGTACCCCACGCAGTCGATGAGCTTGCACCGGCAGGACACCCCCTCCTCGAAGGTCACGTTCACCGCCTCCGCGGGCACGAACCGAGGCTGGGTGGTCATGATGCTGCGGCCCGCGCCGCTTTGGGGTAGTTCATCGGTCAGCCGTTCCTTCTCATATTCATTCTCCATGTTCGGCAGCAGCAACAGCTCCGAAAACCGTTTGATAAAGGTGGATTTCCCGGTGCGCACGGGCCCAGCCACGGCGATATAGATATCGCCTCCGGTCCGTTCCGCCATATCTCGATAAATATCTCTCATACCGTTCCTCCGCATGTTTCTCTATCTCACTGTATGCGATTCCTGCCGTGGTATGCGAGGCACTTTTCAGCATCATCGGATAGTGGTATACTATGCGTATGAACCAACCGGTCCGCGTCATTCGAATAGTTGTGCCCGTCCTGTGCTGCGCTGTCTTCGGCTGGTGGCTTTCGAAGCAGGATTCGATCCTGTCGTTGGGCACGCTGTCCGCGCTGTTGAGCGCGGGCCTGTTCGCCTTGGCCCTGACCGCCGCCCTGTCCCGGCTGGCGGATGGTCGCTTTGACGGTGGGTTGCCTTCCTGTTCTGCCCCAGACACGCCCCATCAGCGGCTTAAGACTTGGGGCCTCCTCGTGGGCTTCGGCGTCGTCGTGACGCTGGGACAGTATATTGTCGTCTATCTGTTGTCTCGCCCCCAAGGAGATTTCCTGCACAGCTTTCATCAGCTGTATTACCGCAGCGACGTGGCCCACTATATGGGCATCGCCCGGCACTGGTACGTGAACGCAGGGGACGAACGGCTGCGGCTGGTGTTCCTGCCCCTCTATCCCCTGGCCATACGGCTGACCACCTGGCAGGGGGATTATTTCACCGGCGCCCTTATAGCCGCCCAGGTCTTCTCCCTGGCCCTTTTACCCGCAGCCTACGAGCTTTTTCGGGTGGACCTGGACCGCCGGTCGGCCATGGCCTGTGCCCGGTTGCTGTTCCTGCTCCCCGGGGCCTCGTTCCTACGGGTGCCCATGAGCGAAAGCCTGTTCCTCTTGCTGACACTGCTGGGCGTGCTGTTCGCCCGCAAGAAGCGCTTCCTGCTGGCCGGCCTGTTTACGGCCCTGTCCGCCCTCACCCGGTCCCTGGGCGTCCTGCTGCTGGGGCTGCTGTTGCTGGAGATGCTGTCCGCGTTCCTGGATGAATACAAAAAGGACAAGCAAGGGGCCCTTCGCCGCGTTCCGGTATATCTTGCCAGCCTCATGCTGGGCTGCTGCGGCACGCTCCTGTATCTGTTCATCAA
>CACXNN010000016.1 GCA_902768995.1 uncultured Eubacteriales bacterium
TCTGGGCCAGGGTCACGGGCTGCCCGTCCAGCAGCACCTGGTCCCCCGGCTCCACGGACATGCCCAGGGTGGCCACGGTGCCGTTCACCGTGACCCGGCCCTCCTCGATGAGCTTTTCCGAGGCCCGACGGGAGGCCACCCCCGCCGCGGCTATGAACTTCTGCAATCTCTCCCCCATGCGCTTCCCTTTCTATGCGGTCAGGTAGGCCCCCATGACCTGTCGCAGGAACCAGTCGAAGGTCAGGGGCGGCGCCCCCTCCCCTAGGATCAGCGGCACGGACACAACCCCTTTCCCGTTGACCGTGAGAATGGCTTCCCCTGCTTGTGCCCCAGGTTCCACCGGGGCCGCCAGGCCGTCGACCAGGCGTATCTCCATTTCCGTTTCGTCCTGGCCGTCCCTCCTGACGGGATACAGTATACCCTCTTTCGCCACGGCAGGCAACGTTTTTTTCGCGCTGCCCGTGACGGGGACCTGGCCTACGGCCTGGCCGGAGGTCAGGAAGGTGCGGAGCTCATAGTCCGAAAAACCCCGGTCCAAAATCTTTTGGGCGTCGTACCACATGTCCGGGGCGTTCAGCACCGCGCCGATGAGGAGCATCCCCTGCCGCCGGGCCGCGAAGCACAGGCACCGGCCCGCCTTCTTGGTGAAGCCGGTCTTGATCCCGCAGCCGCCCTCGATTTGGGTCAGGACCTTGTTTTTCGTATGGAAGGAACGGGTGCGGTCGCCGGTGGAGGTGGCGTAGTGCTCGGTGCTCACCAGCTCCCGGAAGAAGGGCTCCGCCATGGCCGCGGCGGCCATGCGGCAGAGATCATAGGCGCTGGTGTAGTGGTTGGGATCGTGGAGGCCGTGGGGGTTCATGAAGTGGGTGTCGGCGCAGCCCAGGGCTGCCGCCCTGGCGTTCATCCGCGCCGCAAAGGCGTCCACGGAGCCGGAAACGTGCATGGCCAGGGTCACCGCCGCGTCGTTGCCGCTGACCATCATGAGACCGTATAAAAGGTCCCGCAGGCTGAGCTTCTCCCCCGCGTTGAGGTGCATGGAGGAGCCCTCGGTGCCCGCCGCCTCCGGGGGCACGGTGATGAGGGCGTCCAGGTCCTCCCCCGCCTCCAGGACCAGCAGGGCGGTCATGATCTTGGTGGTGCTGGCCATGGGCCGCCGGTCGCGCTCGTTTTCGCCCAGGAGCAGCCGGCCGCTGGTGGCCTCCACCAGGGCCCAGGCCTTGGCGGTGATCCGCCCCTCCTTCTGGACGGCCCGGGCCTGGCCGGGGATCAGCAGGAGCAGGATGAGCAGCAGGGGCCGAAAGCGCCTTACCACGATTCCCCTTCCTTCTCCTGCTCCTTCTGCTGAAGGCTCAGCCGGACCTCCTTCACGAACTTGGGAAGCTGGCCCACCAACCGATCCAGGGTGGAGTCGTAGTTGGCGGGGACCACCGTGACCCCCTCCTCCGTGGTGACCAGGAAGGCCTTGGGGGTCAGAGACACCCCCGCCACGGCGGTGCCCAGGAAGGGAAAGGTCTTCTGCTCCGCCAGGGCCGCCCCGGCCACCTTGCCCGTGGGGGCGTACTCCCCGCCGCCGGAGAAGAAGCCGAAGCTGACCTTGGACACGGGCACCACCACCCCGTTCCCCGCCGGGATGGGCTCGCCCACGATGGTGTTCACGTCCACAATGGTCTTGAGCCGGGCCATGGTGGTCTCGATGATGGATTCAACGCTTTGCATGTGCATGTTTTCCTTTCAGATATTCGAGGATATTTTGCGCCAGGACGAAGCGGCCTATTCCCGAAAGCCGCAGGGCGCAGATGTTTTTGTCGAAGCAGGCCGTGGGCCGGAGGATCACCTCGTCGCAGGAAAGGGTCCCGGCGGCCTTAAGCAGCCCGTGGAGGAGGCCCAGGGCTTCCACGGTCAGGGCCCCGTCCGATTCTAGGCCCACCCAGAGGGTGGCCGAGATTCTCTTGTGGCGGATCACGGGAGCAAAGCTGCCCTTCTTTTTCTTCCGCCCGCCGCCCAGGGGCTTGCGCCCGCCCCGGCCGTCCAGCAGGCACAGATGAAAATAGGGCGGCTGCAGAAAGTCCCCCTCCAGCCGCAGCCGCAGCAGGGAGGCCACGACCACCTCCCCCCGGCCGCAGGTGGGCGAGAGCCGGGCGTCCAGCCGGAGGCTGAAGGGCCAAAGGAGCAGATAGAGCAGGGTGAATGCGCCTGCGAACAGCCAGATCATGGCTTTAGCCTGTCCCATGGGCCTGATTTCACGCACCATTTCCCATCTTTTTCACATTTCATCCATGCACAGCCGCGGATTTCTGCTATAATACCTGTATTGAGGCTCTATGTTTGGGTATATCGGCACAATCGAATCGGAACTGAAGGTGCGGGAGGCCGCCAGCTATAAGAGCTGGTACTGCGGCCTGTGCAAGTGTATGAAGCGCCACTACGGCCCCTTCTCCCCCCTGTTCCTTCAATACGACTGCGCGTTCCTGGCCCTCCTCTTCTCCGGGGAGCTGGGGGAAAAAGTGGACGCCAAACGGTGCCACTGTTTGCACCGGTGTCACGACCCCCACCGAAAGTACCGGCTGGAGACCCCAGCCCTCCGATTCGCCGCGGCGGTGAACGTGCTCCTTGGGTACTACAAGTGCTTGGACGACTGGCGGGACGTGCGGGATTTCAAAAAGGGCGCTGCCGCCCTGCTCCTGAGGGGCGCCGTGAAAAAGGCCGGTAGGGATTACCCGGAGCTGAAGGCGCGGACGGAGCAGTTCTACGAGGACCAGGCCGCCATGGAGCGGGATGACGGGCGGCTGGACGCGGCGGCGGACCCCACGGGCAAGTATCTCGAAGCCCTGGGGGACATGCTCCCCTTCCCGGAGCAGGAAAAGCTCCCGTTGAAATGGCTTCTCTACAACCTGGGCCGATGGATCTATCTCATGGACGCCTGGGACGATCGGGAGAAGGACGGTCAGAAGGGGACCTTCAACCCCTATCTGAAGGCCAACACCTCTCAGGAGGACGCCGCCTTCGGGCTCTACGCCTCCCTGGAGGAGGCCCGCAAGGCCTTCGATCTTCTGTCCCCCCACCGGGATCGGGGGATCATGGAAAACGTGCTCTATCTCGGGTGCCCCGAGCGCACCCGGAAGGTTTTGGAAGGAAGCGGAAAGGAGGTCGGTCATGAATCCCTATAAGGTATTGGGCGTCAGCGAAAACGCCTCCCAGGAGGAGATCCGCAAGGCGTATCTTGCCCTGGTCAAAAAGTATCATCCCGACCGCTATGCCGACGGGCCCATGAAGGACATGGCCAACGAGAAGCTCAAGGAGATCAACCAGGCCTACGAGATGCTCACCAAGAAGAAGGAGTCCTCGGGCTACGGCGGCTCCTCCAGCTACGGTGGCTACGGCTCCCACGGGCACAGCACCTACTCCCAGGGCGGCTACTGGCAGAGCCAGGGCAGCTATTCCGGGGACTATGCCCAGGAGTTCTCCCGGGTCCGCAGCTACTTCTCCCAGAACAATCTGAACGCCGCCCGGTCCGTGCTGGACGGCATCCCCCTGCACAACGCGGAGTGGCACTACCTCTACGGCATCCTCTACTTCCGCTGGGGCTGGTACGACCAGGCCCGGCAGCACCTTTCCATGGCCTGCAGCATGGAGCCGGGGAACATGGAGTATCAGAACGCCTACGCCACCGTCATGAACACGGGGCGGCCCTATGCCAACGGGCCCATCAACATGGGCGGGCAGGACTGCGACATGTGCGACTGGTGCACCACCATGCTGTGCCTCAACTGCCTCTGTAACTGCGGAGGCTGCCACTGATGGAAAGGAAGAAGCTGTCGTTGAGCCGGCGGGTGTCCCTGGGCGCCATGGTGGCCGCCCTGACGCTGCTGTTCCTCTACGCCTCGGAGGTGCTCACCGGGTTTCGGTTCCTGTGCGCGGCCCTCAGCGGCTTTTTCGTGGTGGTGCTGGTCCAGGAGGACCTGTTCGGCACCGCCTGGCTGTGCTTCCTCACGGTGACCATCCTGGGATTCCTGCTCTGCCCGGACCGGATGAGCTGGTTCATGTACGTGGCCCTCATCGGCCACTACGGCATCGTGCGCCGGTTCTTCCAGAAGTTCATCACGGTCCCTGCCGTTCGGTCCGTCTTCACGGTCCTCTACTGCAATCTGGGCACGGCGCTGGGCCTTTGGGCCATGTATACCGTGGCGGAGGTGAACGTGCTGGAGATGCTGCCGGACATCCCCATCGTGGTCCTCATCCTCATCGGGGAGGCGGTGTTCTTCCTGTTGGACATCCTCTTCGAAGCCGCCAGCAACCTATATCTCAAGCGGGTCCGTCGATTCCTGCTCCATTAGCATACGCCCGCCCCTTTCGTCCCATACTAAGCCATCATGGGACGGAAACGAAACACAGAAAGTAAGCCAGTTGCCCACCGCCGCCTGAGGCGGTGGCTTTTTTGTATCGCCGCCTTACTCCTCATCCCCGTGGCGGCGGTGGCCGCCTACGTGCTGAGCCGGGACGCCTGGCACATGCTGGACGAGGAGAAGCTCAGCTACGAGAAGCTGAGCGTCCAGGTCTTCGACGGGGACGACCAGCTCTATTCCGCCCTCTCCGGCGGCGAGGAACGGCTGCTGGTCCGTATCGAGGACCTGCCGGATCACGTGAAGAACGCCTTCATCGCCGCCGAGGACGCCCGGTTTTACGACCACCCGGGGGTGGACGTGGTGCGCATTTTGGGGGCGGCCTGGAGCGATCTGAAGGCCGGGGCCTTCGTGGAGGGGGCCAGCACCATCACCCAGCAGCTCATCAAGCTCACCCATCTCAACAGCCGCAAGGAGCTCTCCCGGAAGGTGGATGAGGCTATATTGGCGGTCCAGCTGGAGCGGCTCTACGGCAAGGATCAGATACTGGAGATGTATCTCAACACGGTCTACTTCGGCTCCGGCTACTACGGTTTGGAGACCGCCGCCCGGGGGTACTTCGGCGTGTCCGCGGCGGAGCTTAGGTTGGACCAGGCGGCCCTGCTGGCCGGGGTGCTCAAGTCCCCCGCCCGCTTCTCCCCCCAGCGCCGCCCCGAGGCGTCCGTGGGCCGCCGAGGCGTGATCCTGCACCTGATGGCGGAGTACGGCATGATCTCGGAAGCGGAGGCCGACGAAGCCTCCGCCCGGCCGTTGCGATTGAAAAAGGATCCTATTTTGGAGCGCCGGGGATACTACGTGGACTACGCCCTGCAGGAGAGCTGCCGGCTGCTGGGGATCACCATGAACCGACTGCTGAACGACGGGTACCGGATCTATACGGGCATGGATCGGGAGGCGGAGGGCCTGTGCGAATCCCTCTTTCGGGAGGACCGGTTCTTCCCCCAGGTGAACGGGGAGAGCGCCCAGGGGGCCATCTGCCTCATCGACGCCCGCACGGGCTATATCTGCGCCCTGGTGGGGGGCCGGGACGAGGGCGTGGCCCTGGGATACAACCGGGCCGTGCGCATCCGCCGCCAGCCCGGGTCCGTCATCAAGCCCATCCTGGTCTACGGTCCGGCTCTCGAAGCCGGGTACACGGCGGCGGACATGCTGCTGGACGAAAGCGCCACCTTCGGGGACTACGCCCCCTCCGACGCCAGCCGCCGCTATCGGGGCTGGGTCACCATGCGGGAGGCGGTGACCCGATCGTTGAACATCCCGGCGGTGGAGCTGTTTTCTGAGCTGGGCATCGGCCGCTGCAAGAGCTTCGCCCGGCAGCTGGGCATCCCCTTCGACAAGAACGACACCCGCCTGGCCCTGGCCCTGGGAGGCTTCACCTACGGGGTCTCCCCTAAGGAGCTGTGCGCCGCCTACGCCGCCTTCGCCGCCGGGGGCGTGTACCGGGCCCCCACCCTGATCCGCCGCATCGAGGACAGGGACGGCCATGTGGTCTATGAAAGCCACCCCTTCGCCCGGCGGGTCATGAGCGAGGGCAGCGCCTTCATCCTGACCAGCATGCTCCAAAGCGTGGTCCAGCAGGGCACGGCCAAGGCCCTCAGCGACCTTCCCATGGAGGTGGCCGCCAAGACGGGCACCGTGGGGGACGAGACCGGGAACCGGGACGTGTGGCTGGCCGCCTACACGGCGGAGCACGCGGCGGTGATCTGGATGGGCTTCGACGAGAACAGCCACGGCAAGCTCCTGCCCCCGGACTCGGGGGGCGGCGGCTATCCGGCGGCCCTCATGAAGGAGGTGCTGACTGGCCTCTACGCGGGCAGGGCGGCCCCGGTCTTCCGGCAGCCGGAGTCCGTGGTGCGGGTGCGGCTGGACGGCTATACCATGGACGCTCAGCACGAGGCCGTGCTGGCCACCAGCTATACGCCCGACAGCTACGGGGTCTGGGAGTACTTCCTCAAGGGCACGGAGCCCACTGACGAGAGCGATTACTGGTCTGTGCCGGAGCCCCCGGACGACCTTGCCGTCACCCGGGCCGGGACCCTGGTCAGCGTCCGGTTCACCCCCAAGCAGGATCACGTCCGGTATCTACTGTACCGGGAGACGGCGGACGGCTACGCCACGCTGCTGGCCACCTTCGAGGGCACGGAGGCGGGGGTGTACACGGACGACGTGTCGGAGCTGCCGGGGATGATGCTGTCCTACTACGTGATCCCCGTGCACCCCATGATCACCGTGGCGGGCACGCCCCTAGTGGGGCCATCCTCCGAAAAGGTGTCCCTGTTTCTGTATGCACCGGATTATTTTTTGAATGCACCGTGAAAACGGCATGTTTTTTCAGGCCATACTGCATAAAGAGATTGACTATTCATGTCGTTCTTTATATAATATATTAGGTTCTTATAAAGATTATGTTGAAAGAGGTGCGTCATGGATTATCGTGAATTGGCAGAAACGGTCGGTCCCCGTACCGGCGCGACCCAGGAATGGGTGTTCCGCGTGCTGCGGGAGGGCATCATCAGCGGCAAGCTCAAGGGCGGCACACAGCTCAAGCAGGACGAGGTGTCCGCGGCGCTGACCGTGAGCCACATCCCCGTGCGGGAAGCCCTGCGGCAGCTGGAGGCCCAGGGGCTGGTGACCATCCATCCCAACCGGGGCTCCACCGTGACCCAGCTCAGCCGTTCGGATCTGGAGGACATGATGGAGATCCGGGCCAGCATCTCCTACTATATCGCCCGCCGGGCCATCCCCCTCATGAACGAGGAGGATCTGAACGAGCTGCAAGCGGTCATCGAGGAGCAGAAGAAGGCTCAGGACATGTTCGAGGAGGAGCGCCTCAACTACAAGTTCCACGAGGTCCTGACCCGTCGAGCCAAGAACAAGGTGGCGGACATGTTCATCGAGCTCATCCACTGGAACGCCGATCGGTACCTGCGGGGCGCCCTGTATACGGATCCTGCCCGCCGGGGCCAATCCATCGCCGAGCATCAGGCCATCCTGGACGCCTGCCGGGCCGGGGATGCGGAGAAGGCCAGCAGCCTCCTCCACGACCACATCATCGAGGCCCGCAAGTACATCCCCGAGGACCTGGATTAAGTGTTGGTCCGAAAGTAGAGCAGAAGGGCCAGCAGGCCCAGGTTTACAGCCAATAAACAGCATATGGGCAGGGCGGCAGCGATGCCGCCCTTTTTGATGCAGAAAAGGGCATAGGCCGCCCCGTACGCCAGGATGCCCCCAGCCGCCAGCATGAACAAAAGCATACCTTTCCTCCTCTATTCCAGGGCCGGGTCCTTGGGGCTGTGGGAAAGCTTCACCTTCACCCGGAAGACCGGCTCCACTTCCTGGAGGCGGCGGGCGAATCCGTACGCCCGCCAGCTGTCCCAGCTGTAAAAGGTGCAGATGGCGTCCCGGCCCACGCTGAACACGTCCGCCCCCGCCGCCGCCGTGGCGCGAAACACTTGCTCGAGCTCCTCCTCAAGATAGCTTTCTGCCGCGGCGATCAGCTCCTCCGAATCCGCCTCCACCTGGGCCGGGTGCTCCAAATCTGCCTCCAGGGTGATCTCGCAGGTGAAGGTCCCCGCCTGCCAGCTTCTTTTAGGCTTTCCCACAACGTAGAGGGCCATATCTAGCTCCGTCCCCTTCCAGGGCAGGCGCAGGTGGCCCGTCTGGAAGGTGCCCTTGGCCATGAGCACCAGCATGGTATGCTGGCCGGAGAGGACGCCCGCCATCCGATCCCCCGCGAACACGGCGCTGCCGCAGAGGGAGGTCTTGATCTGCCCCTCCCCCAACAGGCCGCCGCCCAGGTAGGGGTACACCTGTCCCCCCACCATGTCGGGCTGCAGGGGGCCGCCCACCAGCCCGGCGTAGGGGAGCAGGGCGTCCCCGGTGTCGTTGGAGAAGGCCTCCCGGACCCGGCTCAACCCCCAGTCCTCCACATAGCCGAAGTTCTCCTCGAACAGCTTCACGTTGGTCTTGAGCCGGTTCATGCTGGGGTCCCCCTCGCTGACCAGGCCCTGGAAGGCCCCCCGCATGTCCTCCTCCACCACGATGACCCGGACATTTTGCCGTATCTTCAGCCGGCTCAGGGCCCCCGCCATGACCGCCTCCATCTCCCCCGCCTCCGCCAGCTCCCGGGAGAAGGCCAGGAGGGTGGTCCTCTCGAAGGAGAGCTGGGCGGGCAGGGCCCCCGAGAGGGCGTCGATGGCGGCGAAGAGGCTGCACTCCTCGGCGCAGACCATGGACACCTCCCCTCTATTTCCCCCGTCCTCCCCGCTGCCCGCGGTGTCCTCGTTCAGCAGGAACACGAACCGATAGGGCATGGAGTCCCCTCGCTCCACCCCCAGGTCCAGCACATAGCAGTATCTGTCCAGGGGCACGCCTCCCAGGCACCCGCCCGAAAGGGGCAAAACCAGCAGCAAAAAGGCGACGACGATACGCTTCATACGCGCCTCCGAAGGAACAGGGACCGGCCCCACAGCAGCCCCAGGGGTACCAACAGCAGCAGATACCCCCAGCGGTAGACCAGGCGAACGGCGAAGAGCACCTCGTCGGAATCGAAGTTGAACAGCAGCACCAGCCCCATGCACAGCAGCACCAGCAACGCCCCCACGGGGCGAAGGTCCTCCACGGCCATGGTCCGGCACAGGAGCAGGGCGGCGGCATAGAGGTAGAAGGCGGCGCCCACCAGGCCCGTGGCCACCCACAGGAACAGCACCAGCATATCGAGGCGCAGGCCCAGGCGCTCCTGCCGGGCGGCCATGGTCATGCAATACACGGGGGCGCTCAAGGAGGCCATGTCCGGTCCGAAGAAGGTGAGGCCCAGCCCGAGATGCAGGGAGAAGGCCCCGGCCCCGCCCAGCAGCAGGCCCAGATCCACGCTCTTTCTTGCGTTCCCCTGGCCCTGACAGCCCCGGCCCGCCACCAGCAAAGAAAGGCCCGGCGCCAGGAAGCGCAGCAGAGCCGAACCGGTCTGATCCAAAAACGTGGAGAAGCAGGGGCTGAACAGGGGGAACAGGTGATAGAGGGCGAAGGCCGGGGACGCCAGCAGCAGCGTCAGGAGCCAGGCTAGGGCCCCGGGGAGCAGCAGGAGCTTGGCCATGCGCCCCACGCACTCCATGCCCCGCAGCACCAGCAACAGCAGCACCGGCAGCAGGTAGAGGACGATGGGCACATAGTCCGCCTCCACGAAGATGTATCGCTCCATGACCAGGGTGAACCGGAAGAGGGGCAGGGCCGCCGAGAGCACCAGGCCCGCGACGAGGGGCAAGGCCAGGGCCTTCAGCCCGCCGGCCAGCAGGTCGCTCAGCTCTGGGGCCCCCTGACGGACCATGGCCCCGTCCACCAGCCGCAGCAGTAACAACGCCAGCAACGCCCCAGCTGCAGTGGCCATATAGCACACGTTCCCCTGGGCGAAGGTGTCGCTGACGTTCACGGAGAAGATGCCGGAGATGAGGGCGGCGAGGCCCACGGCGCAGGCGCTCTCCTGCCGGCCGAAGCGGCCCAGGCGCAGGTTCATAGGGCCGCCTCCCCGTTCATGTCGTCCTGGGCATGCCCCTGGCCCTTGACCTGGCCCCGGAAGAACAGGGTCTCCCGGGCCACCGTCCTGGGGGCGTAGGGCGAGAGAAAGGGCACGCCGAAGGACTTCTGGTCCGCCAGCAGGATGAGGGCGGCCATGATCCCGCAGCTAAAGCCCAACAGCCCGCCCATGAGGGCCAGCAGGCACAGGGCCACCCGGTAGCAGGCCACGGCGATCTGCAGATCGTAGTTGGGGATGACGAAGTTGCCGAGGCCCGTGAGGGCCACGATGATCAGTGCCACGGTGGAGACGAAGTTGGCGGACACCGCCGCCTGGCCCAGGATGAGGCCGCCGATGATGCCCACAGTCTGGCCCACGGTGCCCGGCACCCGGACGCCCGCCTCCCGGACCAGCTGAAACACCGTCAGCAGAAAGATCATCTCCGCCCCCATGGGCAGGAACACCAGCTTGCGGGAGGAGACGACCGTGGAAAGGATGTCGCTGGACAGTAGCCCCTGGTGATGGTACGCCAGGGCCAGGAAGTAGGCGGGTATGAGGACGGACACCGCCGCCCCAAAGAGCCGCACGAACCGGATGATGGACCCGGCGGGCCGCCGAAGGTAGCTGTCCTCGGCGGTGAGCAGCAGCCCCGACAGGGTCACGGGCAGGATCAGGACCTGGGGGCTGCCCTCCACCAGGATCACCACCTTCCCCGCCATGATCGCGGCGGCTGCCCGGTCCGGCCGCTCCGTCAGCAGGGTCTGGGGCACCGGGGACCAGGGCCGATCCTCGATGCGCTGGCCCAACGTCCCGGCGGACAGCAGCAGGTCCGTCTTCACCCCGTCGAGACGCTTCTTCACCTCCAGGAGCAGCCCCTCGTTGCATACCCCGTCCAGGTAGCAAAGGGCCAGCTTCACGTTGTTCTTGCTGCCGATATCCCGAAATTCGCACACGAAGTCCGCCCGCCGGACGATGCGCCTCAAAAGGGTGATGCTGATGCGAAGGTTCTCGTGGAAGGCTTCCCGGGGACCCACCACCGTGCTCTCGTTCTGGGCGGTGCCCACGCCCCGGCAGGCGTAGCCCCGGGTGTCCAGGAGGACGGCTTCCCGTTCCCCCTCCAGCAGCACCGCCGTGCGCCCCTCCAGGATGGCCTGCTCCACCTGGGCCCAGCGGTCCGTCTTCTCCGCCTCCTGAAGGGAGAAGACAGCCTCCAGGGCGTAGTCCGCCAGCCCTTTGCCGCTCGGGGGCAGGGGGTGCTCCATGGCCTGCTTCAGGATGAAGTCGCTGATCCCGGCCCCGTCGGCCATGCCGTTGAGGAACACGGCGAGGGCGTTCACGGACCCGCAGAAGCGGAAATCCCGCAGGATGAGGTCCGTATTTACCTCCGCCGAGAAGGCCGTCTTAAGCCGCCGCCGGCTCTCCCGCAGGCCTTTGGGCACGGTTCGCCCGTCGGGCGTTTCGGGAACAGGCGACCGTTTTCGCCCATGAAAAAAGGACGGTTCGCCCGACTCCGCTTCCAGGAGCTCGAATCGTCCGTCCGGTTCGTCAAAGCGCAGCGCGCGCCCGATGGTTTCCAAAGCTTTCATGGGGAAAGGATAGACAACAGAGTTCGCCCCTATTCAGACAAAACCGTAATGCCACCTCATCCCCCGCAAGCGGGCCCCCTTCCCCTCCAGGGGAAGGCATCTATCGCAACAGCAAAAAGGCGTGGACCTGGTCCGTTTCCTCCTCGCTGAGGACCACGACGCGCTCCTCCCCGGCCCGTCCAAAAGCAGCCTTGATCCGCTGGCCCGGCCGTATCTCCCGGCGGTAGACCAGCGTCACGTCGTGGAAGCGGTCCATGTCCTCGTCCTCGGGCAGGGCCTCGTTGAACAGGTCCATGTAAGCGGTGTTGTGGACGTGGTCGTTGCAGTCGATCATGGCCCGGTTCACCTGGACCGACACGGTGCGCTCCGGGGTGAAGGCGGGGGCCTCCCGGGGGAAGGCGTAGCCGGGGAAGGTCTGATGATCCTGCTCCAGGCCGTAGGGCTCCACGATCTCGGGGGTCATGCGCAGGACCCGGGTGTTGTGCTCGTCCAGCACCAGCCAGGAGGAGGTGGCTTTGGCCGCCGCCTGCCCCTGCTGGTCGTGCAGTACAAAGTCACGGGTGGTCTGGAGCCGCCCGTAGCCGCTGGCCCAGGTAGTCCCGTGGACCGTCTCGCATAGCAGCGGCCGATGGTCCACGACCAGCCGCCAGCCCACCACCATCCAGGAAAGATGGCACTTCTCCCGGTCCATGAGTCCCTGGCCGATCCTGGTCCCATGGATGCACGCCAGGTTGGTCAGCATGATCAAAAAGCCCTTGTTGGAGAGCACGAAGCCCTTGCCCGTGTCCTCCAGCCGGACCAGAAAATCCTGTTTGACTTGCATGTTTATTCTCCTTATGCGGAACTTTATTCAGTCGTCAATAGCCGCGGCGCTTCAGGTCCATCACTATGGACACATACACCTCGCAGATATCCCTGACCCCCTCCCCCGGCCGATCGGGAAAGGGCCGCCGTCTCAGGTCGATGGCGTCCAGGTGGGAGACGCCCCGCCGCCCGCAGCCCCTGAGCACGGTGAAACTCTCCCCCCACTTGGCGGACGCGAGGCTCACCAGCCCGTCGTTCTCCCCCTCGATCTTGTTCAGCACGAAGTTGGCCGTGGACAGGTTGATGTCCGAAAGGGGATGGGCCATGACGCAGCCGAAGCTCTGGTAGAACACCCCCTCCACGTCCGGGTTCTCCCGGTTGAAAGCCTCCATATGCTCCGTGGTGAAGCCCTGGCAAACGGCCAGGAAGTCGGGCTTCCTGTCCCCCACCACCCGGATCCAGTTGTTCACGGCGAAGGCCGCCACATTGAACAGCGCCTTCGGGGCAGCGAACAGTCTGTCGATGGTCTTGGAACCGTGATGGGGCGTGGCAACGGTGGTGACGCTGGCGATCCTGTCCCCGGCGCCCAGGGAGGAGGCCGCCATCCGCGCCTCCAGGCCGCCCTTGCTGTGGGCGATCAGGTTCACCTTGTCAGCGCCGGTCTCCGCCAGGATCTCGTCGATGCGGCGCACGATCTCCCGGGCGTTGGTCTCGGTGCTGGCCCAGCAGTCCTGCAGGCCATAATAGATCTTCGCGCCGCGGCGCTCTAACGCCTTCGGGATGCGCCCCCAATAGACGGGCCATTTCAGATCCCGGAAGCCTGCCCCGTGGATGAGCACGATGGGGTATTTGGTTTTGCAGGAATCGTCCCGCGCTGCGTCCCTCGGTTTCATGGGAGAAAGCATATCATATTTTGACCTGAAGCGCAAGGAAGCAGAAAAAAGCCGCTCCCGAAGGAACGGCTTTTGTTTCCATTCAGATGCGCTTTACCGCTTGTCCTTGATGGCGGCCTGGGCGGCTGCGAGACGAGCGATGGGCACCCGGAAGGGGCTGCAGGACACGTAGGAGAGGCCCACCTTGTGGCAGAACTCCACGGAGGAAGGGTCGCCGCCGTGCTCGCCGCAGATGCCCAGCTTGATGTCGGGGCGGGTCTGACGGCCCAGATCGGCAGCCATCTTCACCAGCTTGCCCACGCCCTTCCTTGCGATCGTAGTAGTCCTTCAGGAACTTGCCGGCGTCGTCGCGGCTGAAGCCGAAGGTCATCTGGGTCAGGTCGTTGGTGCCGAAGGAGAAGAACTCGGCCTCCTGGGCGATCTCGTCGGCGGTCAGGGCCGCACGGGGGATCTCGATCATGGTGCCCACGTGGTACTTGATGTTCTCACCGCGCTCCTCCATGACCTTGGCGGCGGTCTCCACCACGATCTTCTTCACGAAGGCCAGCTCCTTGACCTCGCCCACCAGGGGGATCATGATTTCGGGGATGATGTCCATGCCGGTCTCACGCCGCACGTTGAGGGCGGCCTCGATGACCGCGCGGGTCTGCATCTCGGCGATCTCGGGATAGGACACAGCCAGACGGCAGCCACGATGGCCCATCATGGGGTTGAACTCGTGGAGACCTTCCACGGTGGCCTTCAGGGACTCGAAGGTGAGGCCCATCTCCTCGGCCAGGGCGCGGATGTCCTCGTCCGCCGTGGGCAGGAACTCATGCAGCGGGGGATCCAGGAAGCGGATGGTGACCGGGCGGCCTTCCATGGCCTTGTAGATGCCCTCGAAGTCGCCGCGCTGCATGGGCAGGAGCTTGTCCAGAGCCTTGCGGCGGGCTTCCTCGGTGGTGGACACGATCATCTCGCGGACGGCGGGGATACGGTCGGCGGCGAAGAACATATGCTCCGTGCGGCACAGGCCGATGCCCTCGGCGCCGAACTTCACGGCCACGGCAGCGTCGTGAGGATTGTCGGCGTTGGTGCGGACCTTCAGGCGGCGGGCAGCGTCGGCCCAGCGCATGAAGCGGGCGAACTCACCGGAGATGGAGGCGTCGGTGGTCTGGATGGCTTCGCCGTAGATGTTGCCGGTGGAGCCGTCCAAGCTGATCCAGTCGCCCTCGTGGTACTCGCGGCCAGCCAGGGTGAACTTCTTGTTCTCCTCGTCCATGACGATCTCGCCGCAGCCGGAGACGCAGCAGGTGCCCATGCCGCGGGCCACCACAGCCGCGTGGCTGGTCATGCCGCCGCGGACGGTCAGGATGCCCTGGGAGTGGTTCATGCCCTCGATGTCCTCGGGGCTGGTCTCGAGCCGGACCAGGACCACCTTATGGCCGGCCTTGGCCCAGTTGTGGCGTCCTCGGCGTTGAAGACGATCTGGCCGCAGGCTGCGCCGGGAGAGGCGGGCAGGGCGTGGGCCACGGGCTTGGCGGCCTTGAGGGCCGCGGCGTCGAACTGGGGATGGAGCAGCGCGTCGAGCTGCTTCGGGTCCACCATCAGCAGCGCATCGTCCACGGTGATAAGGCCCTCGTCCACCAGGTCGCAGGCGATCTTCAGCGCGGCCTTGGCGGTGCGCTTGCCGTTGCGGGTCTGGAGCATGTAGAGCTTCTTGTCCTCGATGGTGAACTCCATGTCCTGCATGTCGTGATAGTGAGCTTCCAGCTTCCCGCAGATGTCCACGAACTGCTCATAGGCCTCAGGAATGACCTCCTTAAGCTGGTCGATGGTCTGGGGGGTGCGCACGCCGGCCACCACGTCCTCGCCCTGGGCGTTCATCAGGAACTCGCCGAAGAGGTGCTTCTCGCCGGTGGCGGGGTCACGGGTGAACGCAACGCCGGTGCCGGAATCGTTGCCGGTGTTGCCGAAGACCATCATCTGCACGTTGACGGCGGTGCCCCAGTCGCCGGGGATGTCGTTCATGCGGCGATAGTAGATGGCGCGGGGGTTGTTCCAGGAACGGAACACGGCCTTGATGGCGCCCAGAACTGCTCGGCCAGGGTCTTGAGGTCCTCCGCGGTGAGCTCGGTGTCCAGCTTGACGCCCTTCTCGGCCTTCATCTTGTCGATGAGCTCTTCGAAGTATTTCTTGCCCACCTCCATGACCACGTCGGAATACATCTGGATGAACCGACGATAGGAGTCATAGGCAAAGCGGGGGTTGCCGGTCTTCCGGGCAAAGGCTTCCACCACGGTGTCGTTGAGGCCCAGGTTCAGGATGGTATCCATCATGCCGGGCATGGAGGCGCGGGCGCCGGAACGAACGGACACCAGCAGGGGGTTGTTCAGGTCCCCAAACTTTTTGCCGCTCATCTTCTGTAGCTTTTCCACGTACTCGTCGATCTCGGCCAAAATTTCGTCGTTGATCTTCTCGCCGTCGTCATAGAACTTGATGCAGGCTTCGGTGGTGATGGTGAAGCCCTGGGGCACGGGCATGCCCAAATTGGTCATCTCGGCCAGGTTCGCGCCCTTGCCGCCCAAGAGGTTGCGCATGTCCTTGGAGCCTTCGGAAAACAGGTAAACATATTTGTGTGCCAAGTTCTTTTCCTCCCGTTCAAGATTTGGTTTGGAACGATTTATTATATCAGCCCATCGACAGGATTGCAAGATTTTTTCAGGGCGTTTCGTCAATATATTACGATCTGGGGGCATCATTTTTTTCTCCCCCCGGGAGAAGAAATATATATATCCCCCCTGGGAGAAAAAAGAGAGAGAGTGCATCCCTCACTCTCTCATTGTCATTGTCTTTGTCTTTGTATTTGTCATTGTATTTGTCGTTGTCTTTGTCGTTGTCATTGTCTTTGTCTTGGTTCTTTTCGTTCTCTTTTGTTCCCGTTCGTTCCCTTTTGTTCCCGATACGGAGAAATC
>CACXNN010000017.1 GCA_902768995.1 uncultured Eubacteriales bacterium
GAAGGGAATCGAACCCTCGTGACCAGCTTGGGAAGCTGGAGCTCTGCCATTGAGCTACACCCGCACATTTCCACGGTACGCACTATTTTAACCGTTTCTCACCGAAATGTCAATGGATTCTTGTGCCTAATACAGGCTATATTTTTGCATGTCACATAAGCGCGGTGTAGCCGCGCGCACGCGACCCGCGGAGGAAGAACGGCAGGCTGAAATATGTCAAGCGCAGCGACATGCGCGTGTGCATACAAGAACGCGTTGCGTTCTTGCGACTCCTTGCGGCTCTTGCCGCCCGGTGTCCCATGAGGGACATAGGCAAGAGCCGGAAGCGGAGCGAAGGCGGAGCCTCCGTCTGGCGAAGCTTCAGCTTCGGCAGACGGAAGGGCGTCAGCCCGTGAATCCGCCCTGATTGAAGGGCGGCGGGGTATCCGGCCCGGCGGTATCCTGGGGCTCCGCGGGCAGGTTGGGGGCGGGGGTAACGGCAGGCTCGTCCGGGTTGTTCTGGACGGGGGCGAAGAAGGTGGCGTCGGGGGACGGGGAGGCGGCCACGTAGCCCACCTCGTGGGGGGAGATGACCACGCCGTTCTTGCTGTACAGGTAGATGGTCACGGCGTCCGCGCCCCGGCCCATGTACTGGGTGGCCTTGTCCATGATGGCGGTGTAGTTCTTCTTGAGCCGGTTCAGCTTGGTGAGCAGGTCCGAGGTGTCCCCCACCTCGATGCGATAGCCCTCCGGGGTGTAGAGGCTGATGCCCATGGTCTCGGTGAGGTCCACGGTCTTGATCTTGTCGGCGAGGCCCAGCTCCTCCAAGGTGGAGAGCACGTCCAGCATGCTCTGGACCTGCTCGTCCGCCGGGTCCCCCACCCGGGTGCCCGGGTTGGCGCCGGTGATGATGAGCCCCTGGACCAGGGGCAGGCCAGCATAGCTGGAGGCGTCGCTCTCCAGGACCACGCCCTCCCGGTCGATGACGGCGATATACTCCTTGTTGGGGCCCCAGGCCACAGCCCCCGCCCGGTTCCGCTCCTCCACGGTGATGCGGATGCGGTTGGGGAACACGTACTTGACGGTGGTGTTGAGATAGGGGTCCTTCTCCAAATTCTCCCGGGCCTGGTCCAGGTCCTGCTGCAGGATATGCCGCTGGCGCTTGAGGCCGGAGGCGGTGATCAAATCCTCCTCAGAATAGCGGGTGGTGTAGCCCACCACGTCGATGCTGCGGATGAGGAAGGTGAAGTAGCCCGCGAGGAGCGCCAGCACCCCCAGCCCCAAAAGCACCAGCAGGGCGGAGAGCCGCTTCTTGGCCTCCACCTTCCGCCGGGCCCGACGCTGCTCGGCCTCCATCTTCCGCTGCTTCTCCCGAAGCTTGTCCCGCTCCTGGGCCCGCTTCTGGGCCTCCTCCCGCTCCCGCCGGACCTCGGTCTCGTTGAGGAGCAGGGTGGTGGTGGCCTTCTTGGCGTGCTTGCGCTTGCCGTAGCGCTCCTTCGGCCGCTTCTTCCGGGGCACCTTCCCCGTGCGGCGGCCGAACCGGTCGAAGGTAAAGGTCTCCCGCCGGTCAGGCTCGGGCTCGTCTGCGTCCGCCGCGAAGGGCTCCTCCTCCGGGTACGCCTCGTCCCCGGCGTCCTCCGATGCCGGTGCCTCGTCCTCTGTCTCGGCTTCCTCCGGGGGGGCCGCCTCTTCCTCGAAGGCCTCCGCCTGATCCTCGTCCTCGTCGTCGTCGAACAGGGAGCCTGCCGGAGCAGCCTCCTCCTCGTCGTCGTCCGCGAACAGGTCGATGTACCCTTCCGGCTTCTTCTTTTTCTTCTTGCGCCGCTCTTCCTTCACCTAATCGTCCTCTCTTCGTATGGCCGCCCCCGCTTGGCGCAGGGTGGCCGCAAAATCCACATAGCCCCGGTCGATGCGCTCGGCCTGCTCCACCACCGTGATGCCCTCGGCCCGTAGGCCCGCCAGAGCGAGGGCCGCCCCGCCCCGCAGGTCCCGGGCCGTCACCGTGGCCCCGTGGAGGCTCTTGACCCCCCGGATCACCGCCGAACGGCCCCGGATGAAGCAGTCCGCGCCCATGCGTATGAGCTCCGCCCCGTGGCGGAACCGGTCTTCGAACACGTTCTCCTCCAGCACGGAGGTGCCCCGGGCCACGGTGCACAGGGCGAACACCTGGCTCTGCATGTCGGTGGGGAAGCCCGGATAGGGCAGCGTCACCAGCCGACGGAGCTCTCGGGGGCGCTCCGGCCCCTCGATGTCCAGGTCCGTCCCCTCGGACCGGATGCGGCAGCCCGCCTCCCGCAGGGCCGTCAAAAGGGCGGAAAGATGCTCCTTCCGGGCGCCCCGCAGGACCAGGTGGCCGCCGGTGATGGCCGCCGCCGTCAGGTAGGTCCCCGCCTCGATCCGATCCGGCAGGATGGCGTGGGCCGTGCCGTGGCCCCGCCGCCCGCCCCTGACGCGGATGCGGGAGCTCCCCTCCCGCCGTAGGTCGAAGCCCGCCCCGTTCAGAAAGGCCATGAGATCGTCGATCTCCGGCTCCCGGGCCGGGTTCACCAAAATGGTGTCCTCCTCCGCCCCGCAGGCCGCCATAAGGAGGTTCTCCGTGGCGCCTACGCTGGGGTACTCGAGGGCGATCTCCGTGCCCCGGGGCCGTCCCAGGCAGCGGATGCGCCCCGACGCTTCGTCCACCTTCACGCCCATGGCCCGCAGCCCCTTCAGGTGCAGGTCCACGGGCCGGTTGCCGATGTCGCAGCCCCCGGGGTAGGGCGCCTCCGCCGCCCCAAAGCGGCCGAGGAGGGGCCCCAGCAGAAACACGGAGGAGCGGATGGACCCGGCCAGGTCCTCCGGCAGCGCCGCCGTCCGGGCGCAGCCGGCGTCCACCATAAGGCCGTCCCCCGTCCAGTCCGCCCGGCAGCCCAGGGCCCGCAAAAGCCCCGCCATGTGCTCCACGTCCGTGAGCCGGGGACAGTTCCCGATCCGCACGGGCTCCGGGATCAGCATGGCCGCCGCCAGGATGGGCAGGGCCGCGTTCTTGGCGCCCTGCACGGTGATCTGCCCCTTCAGGGCCCGACCGCCTTCGATGATGAGCTTCGCCATAGGTCCCCTCCTCCTGCTCGCATACCCTAAGATATGCGGGAAAGGGGCGGACCGTGTCGATTGTTTTAGATATCCACGTCCCGGCTGATGTTGAGCAAGATGCCCATGGACACCATGAACACCAGCAGCGACGAGCCCCCCGCCGAGATGAAGGGCAGGGGCTGACCCGTGGTGGGCGCGAGGCCCGTCACCACGGCGATGTTGATGAACACCTGCAGGCCGAACACGATGGAGATACCGGCGGCCATCAAACTCCCGTACCGGTTCCGGCACTTCATGGCCACCCGCATGCCCCGGTAGACGATCCAGGCGTAGAGCAGGATCACGATGGCGCCGCCCACCATGCCGAACTCCTCGCAGATGATGGCGAAGATGAAGTCCGACTCGCCGTAGGTCATGTACAGCATCTTCTGGTAGCTGTTGCCCAGGCCCTTGCCGAACAGGCCCCCGGAGCCGATGGCGTAGAAGGACTGTATGAGCTGATACCCGTCCCCGTGGGGGTCCTGGAAGGGGTCCCGGAAGGAGGTCAGCCGGGCCAGCCGGTAGGACGCCGTGGTGGCCAGCACGATGAACAGCACGATACCGACAGCGCCCACGATCAGGATGTACCGTTCGTCCATGCCGCCCACGTAGAGGAGGATCGCGCCGATGCCCGCCACGATCACGGCCATGGACATGTTGGGCTGCAGCATGATGAGGCCGGCGATGACGCCGATGACCAGCAGCATGGGGGCGAGGCCCAAGGTGAAGGTCCGCATGTCGTCCTTATGGCGGGCCATGTAGGAGCACATGAAGAAGATCATGCCGAACTTGGCGATCTCCGACGGCTGGATGGACACGCCCGCGAAACGGAGCCAGCGCTTGGCGCCGTTCAGGGTGGCCGCGCCGGTCTCACCGCTGCTGCCGATGAACAGCACCATGATGAGCAGCACGATGGACACGATCAGGAACATGTACCGGAGCTTGTCGAGGTACCGGTAGTTCACCCGGGACACCACCAGCATCAGGGGATAGCCGATGGCCATGTACATGAGCTGCTTCTTGAGATAGAAGTAGCCGTCCCCGTTCTGGGTGTGGATGGCGTAGTAGTAGCTGGCGGAGAACACCATGACCAGGCCGAAGGCGCAGAGGATGGTGACGACCAGCAGGATCGAAAAATCCATGCTGCCCGTCTGCTTCTTGTACAGGAACAGTTTGTTCTTTCTGGCCGCAGTCTCCATTACCTCGTTACGTTCTGTCCTTTCTGTTCTGTATGTATGCTCACCGGGCCACGCAAAGCGCGGTGTAGCCGCGCGCGCTCAAGATCATAGGAAGAACGCGCGGCTTCTATTATGTGAAATCCAGCGACATGCGCGGTGGATTTCACTCCCTGCAGCTCTTGCCGCCCGGTGCCCCGTATGGGGCATAGGCAAGAGCTGGAAGCGAAGCGAAGGCGGAGCACCCCGCGGTGCGGCCTCAGTCTGGCGAAGCTTCAGCTTCGGCAGACTGAAGTCACTCGAATTTGCTGACTATCGTTTTAAACACCCGGCCCCGCTGCTCGTAGTTCTCGAACATGCCCCAGCTGGCGCAGGCGGGGGAAAGGAGCACGTTGTCCCCGGGCTCTGCAAGATCCCGGCACTTCTCCACGGTCTCCCTGAAGGTCTCGCACCGGTAGCAGATGTTTTCGAACCCGTGGCGGCGGGCGGTCTCCATGATCTCGTCCGCGGTCTGGCCCAGGACCACGCAGGCCTTCACGTGGCTGCCGGGCAGGGCGTCGAAGACCTCCTCGAAGCCCGTGTGCTTGTCGTAGCCCCCCAAAATGAGGACGGTGGGCCGGTCCATGGCCTCGATGGCCTTCACGGTGGAGTCAGGGTTGGTGCCCTTGCTGTCGTTGATGTAGCGGACGCCGGACCGCTCGCAGACGAACTCGATCCGATGCTCCACCCCCTTGAAGGTGCGGAGGGTCTCCTTGATGACCTCCCCGTCCACCCCCTGGGAGAGGGCCAACAGGGCGCAGAGCATGGCGTTCTCCAGGTTGTGGCCGCCGGGGATGTAGATCTCCTTCCGATCCATGAAGGGCGTGTCCTGGCCGTCCCAGCGAAGCACGATCGTGTCCCCGTCCATGTACATGCCCTCGGGCACCTGCTCCTTCCGGGAGAAGTAGAGGACCCGGGCGGGGGTGAGCTTCGCGAAATCCCGGACGATGGGATCGTCCCAGTTGAGGACGGCGAAGTCCTCCGGGGTCTGGTTGTCCAGAATCTTGGCCTTGGCGGCGATGTACTTCTCCATGGACCCGAACCGGTCGATATGGTCCGGGGTGATGTTGCACACGCCGGCGGCCTTGGCGTGGAAGAGGACGTTCCCTTCGAGCTGCAGCGCCGCGGTCTCGGCCACGATCACGTCCCCGGGCCTGGTCTCCATGGCGTGGGCGGAGATGGCCACGCCGATGTTCCCCAGCACGAAGGTCCTGCGGCCCGCGGCCTTGAATATCTCGCCGGTGAGGGTGGTGCAGGTGGTCTTGCCGTTGGTGCCGGTGATGCAGACGAAGTCCGCCTTGGAATACCGATACCCAAGCTCGATCTCCGAGATCACTTCGATGCCCCGGCGCTTCGCCTCCACGATGAAGGGGCGGAAGAAGGGGATGATGGGGCTGGGAATGAGCAGGTCCACCCCGTCCAAGAGGTCCATGGGGTCGTCGCCCAGCCGCACCTCGTAGGCGATGCCGGACAGGGCGTCGAACAGGCCCTTGATCTCCGGCTTCATGTCGTTGATGATGACCCGGTAGCCGTTCTCATACAGGAGCCGGGCGGCGGCGATGCCGCTCTTGGCCATGCCCACGATCAGGGCCGTCTTTTGCTGTGCCATAGTCAAATACCTCGCTTACTTCGTAAAGATATAGATGCTCAGGGCGCAGCACGCGCCGGTGAGGAGCATATACAGGGCCGTGATCCTGGGTTCCGCCACCCCCAGGAGCTCAAAGTGGTGATGGAGGGGCGCCATCTTGAACACCCGCTTTCCGTGGCGGAGCTTGTATGACCCCACCTGGATCATGACGGACACCGCCGAAAGCACGTAGGGGATGCCCATCAAGAGGAGCAGCAGGGGGGATCTCAGCACCAGGGCCTCCATGGCGATGGTGCCCCCCAGGGCCAGGGAGCCCGTGTCCCCCATGAAGATCCGGGCCGGGTAGGCGTTGAACAGGAGGAAGCCCATGAGGGCCCCCGCCCCCGCCGCGGCGAAGACGGCCATGCCGCTGTAGTCGGCGCTGGCGCCGGTCCAGCCCCCCAGGCCCGTCAGCAGGGGCATGAGGGCGAAGAGGACCACGTAGCAGAGCTGGACCACCAAACCGGTCCCCGCGGCCAAGCCGTCGAGACCGTCCGTCAGGTTCACCCCGTTCATGGTGCCCAGGAGCACCAGCAGGGCGAAGGGGATGTAGAGGAAGCCCATGTCCCAGCTCTTATCCGAGAAGGGCAGGGCGATGGCGGGGCCCACCCCCTCGCTCCGATAGAGCCAGGCCGCCGCCAAAAGGGAGATCACGAACTGCAGCAGCACCTTCTGGTAGGGCAGCAGCCCCATGCTGGTGCCAGTGCTGATCTTGATGAAATCGTCCAAAAACCCCATGAGGCCGCAGAGGACCATCACGAGGAGCACCGGCAGCACCAGGGAGAACCCCTCCCGCACGCCGATGAGGGCGGCGAGGAGCCAGCCAAGGAGCAGGAACACCCCGCCCATGGTGGGGGTGCCCGCCTTCTTCAGGTGGGAGGGGGGCCCCTCCTGCCGCTCGTTCTGGCGAAAGTCCATCCGCTTCAAGAAGCGGATCACCACCGGGCCGGGGAGCGCCGTGAACAGGAACCCCAGCAGCAGGGGCAGCAACAGCTTATGTACCGAGGCCATCTTGCTTCCCCCGTAAATAGTCCTCCACGATCTCCCGATCGTCGAAGTGGTGCTTCACGCCGTGGATCTCCTGATAGGTCTCGTGGCCCTTCCCCGCCACCACGATCACGTCCCCGGCCTGGGCCATGTCCAGGGCGTAGCGGATGGCATGACGCCTGTCCTCGATGACGGTATAGGCCCCGGCGGTCCGCTTCACCCCCACCTCGATGGCGTCGATGATGGCCATGGGGTCCTCGGACCGGGGGTTGTCGCTGGTGACCACGGAGAAGTCCGCGTAGCGGCCGGAGATCTCGCCCATGATGGGGCGCTTGCCGTGGTCCCGGTCTCCGCCGCAGCCGAAGACGGAGATGAGCCTATTCTTGGCGAAGCCCCGGGCCGTGGTGAGCACGTTCTTCAGGGCGTCCGGGGTGTGGGCGTAGTCCACGTACACTGCGAAGGGCCGGCCGAAGGTGTCCGCCGCCTG
Organism: uncultured Eubacteriales bacterium; assembly: GCA_902768995.1. Classification (GTDB taxonomy): domain Bacteria; phylum Bacillota; class Clostridia; order Christensenellales; family CAG-138; genus RUG472. The sequence goes on from CACXNN010000017.1 coordinate 7,406, forward strand.
GAGCCGCCCCACCACGCAGGGGAGCTTTTCGAGGCCCCGCCGGATGCTGGTGAAGGGGACACCCGCCGCCTGCATGAGGGCCGCGGTGCCCATGGCGTTGTACACGGAGAACAGGCCCGAGATGTGCAGGTTCACCCGCCCGTCCCCCTTGGGGGTGAACAGGTGGAAGGAGGCCCCGGCGGTGGTGATGTCGATGCTCTTAGCATAGAAGTCGCCGCCCTTGTAGATGCCCATGGTCCACACGGGGCAGGGGAGCCCTTCGCTCATGTAGGCGGCGGCCGGGTCGTCGTCGTTGACGATGGCCAGCTCCGTCTGGTAGAACAGCTTCTTCTTGGCCGCCCGATAGGCTTCGAAGGTCTTGTGATAGTCCAGATGGTCCTGGGTCAGGTTGGTGAACAGGGCCGCCTTGAAGCGGATGCCCGCCACCCGATTTTGCGCCAAAGCGTGGCTACTTACCTCCATGATGACCAGGTCCACCCCCCGGTCCACCATGTGACCGAGGAGCCTGAACAGGTCCGCGGACTCGGGGGTGGTGCGCTCGGTCTCTACCACCTCGTCCCCGATCAGGTTGTGGATGGTGCCGATGAGGCCCACCTTCAGGCCCGCCTCCTCCGCCACGGCCTTCACCATGTAGGTGGTGGAGGTCTTGCCGTTGGTGCCGGTGACCGCCAGCATGGTCATCTGACCCTCGGGATGGCCGAAGAAGCAGGCCGCCGATCGGGCCGCAGGCCGCCGATCGGGCCATGGCCTCCCGGCCGTCGGTGACCAACAGCTGGGGCACGTCCAGGGGCAACCTCTCCTCCACGATCAAGGCCGCGGCCCCCTTGTCCACCGCCTGCTGGGCGAAGCGGTGCCCGTCGGTCTTCTCGCCCCTCAGGCAGCAGAACAGGGACCCGGGGATCACCTTCCTGGAATCGTAGGCTACGTCGGTGATCTCCACGTCCCGCTCCGGCAGGCTCACGTGCAATGGATAACAGCATATCTACTCCTTATGTTCCGTGTATCATTCGGCTTTTTCGCTGCCGCTAAAGTCAACATGTACCGAAGTCCCCTTGGGGATCTCCGTGCCCTCCGGGTACTGGACCATGGTCACGGTGCCGGTGCTCTGGCTCCGATCGTAGTCCATGACCAGGCCCGCCTTGGTGAGGGCGTCCATGGCGTTGATCCGGTTCTTGCCCAAGATCTTGGGCACCTTGGTCATCTCGATCTCCTCCTCCTCCCCCTGGAAGGTGGTCCAGGCGGTGTAGAGGATCACGGGGCTGCCCTTCACCACCATGTTCCCGGGGGCCGGGCTCTGGCGCTGTCTCGTTCCGATCCGTGGGCACGGAGTAGTAGGTGAGCACGTTCTTCAGCACCTGCTGGACGTAGGGGGCGGCCACGGTGCTGCCGTAGACCACGGGGACCTGAGGTTCGTCCACGATGATCATGCACAGGTACTCCGGGTCGTCCGCCGGGGCAAAGCCCACGAAGGAGGCCACCAGCAGGGTGCTGGACACCTTCCCGTTCTCGTCGTACTTCTGGGAGGTGCCGGTCTTGCCGCCCACGCTGTAGCCGGGGATGGCGGCGTTCTTGCCGCTGCCCGCGTCCACCACGCCGGTGAGGTACTTGCGGATCTGGGCGGAGGTCTCGGCGCTGATGACCTGCCGGACCACCTCCCGCTCGTGGTGCTCCAGGACCGTGCCGTCGGTGGCCACCACGTCCTGGACGTAGTAGGGCTTCAACAGCTCCCCGCCGTTGATGGCGGCGCACACCGCCGCGGCCATCTGCAGGCCCGTGCAGGAGATGCTCTGGCCGAAGCCGATCCGGGCGAGGTCCGTGTCCCGGATATACTTGCGGTGGGTCACCTTGCCGGTGGTCTCGCCGCCGATGCCCACGCCGGTCTTGTCGTTCATGCCGAAGGCGTAGATGTACTCGTAGAATTTATCCGTGCCCATCTTCAACGCCATGGACATGAAGGCCGGGTTGCAGCTATTTTGGACCGCCTGGGCCAACGTCTCCTTGCCGTGGCCCCGGGTGCGCCAGCACTTGATCTTCTGCCCCAGCACGTTCAAGGACCCCTTGCAGTTGAAGGTGGTGGAATCGTTCACCGTGCCGGAATCGAGGGCCGCCGCCAACGTCACGATCTTGAACACGGACCCGGGCTCGTAGGTCTCGGTGACCATCCGCTGCCGGGACAGGTCCAGCAAGGTCTCCGCGTCGGTCCGGGGCGGGTTGTTGGGGTCGATGGTGGGGTAGGAGCTGATGGCGTAGATCTCGCCGGTCTTGGGGTTCATGACCACGCCGTAGGCGTATTTAGCGAGGTTGGTCCGGGCCGCCTCCTCCAATGCGCTCTGAAGGAAGCCCTGGATGCCCGTGTCCACGGTCATTTGGACCGAGGCGCCGCCGATGGGCGCGATGTAGGAGCTTTCGCCGCCGGGGATCTCGTTGCCGTCCCGGTCGGTCTCCGCCATCTGCTTGCCGTCCACGCCGGAGAGAATGGAGTTGTAGGAGAGCTCCACGCCGGTCTGGCCGTCCCCGTCCACGTTGGTAAAGCCAAGGAGCTGGCCGAACAGGTTTCCCTCGGGGTAGTTCCGCTTCACGTCGGCGTAGTAGCTGATGGCCCTATTCTCCTGGAAGGTGACCAGCTGGGCGATGACGTTGGACTCCACCTGGTCCTTGATCTTCACCTGCTGATAGTACTTGCCGTCCTTGGGGTTGATCTTGGTCATCTTGGCGATGATGGTCTCGTAGTTCACGTTGAGGAGGGTGGAGAGGATGTTGGCGATACGCTCCCGATCCGCGTCCTCGGTGATGGCCTGGGGATTCACGCAGACCATGTAGGTGGTGTAGCTCTCGGCCAGCACGTTGCTGTTCCGGTCCAATATCTTGCCTCGCTCCGCCTTCAGGGACAGGGAGCTCTGCCACTGACGCTGGGCCATCTTGGCGTATTCGGGGCCCTTGACGATGGACACGTAGTATAGGTTCACCAGCAGGGCCAGCAGCAGGACCACGGCAAAGGCGGAAGCTACCAACAGCTTCCGGCGCAGGCGGGAGATGCGGGGCCGCCGGGCCCTGATCTTTTTCCGTTTCCTTTGCTCCACGATGGTCCTTTCCTCGTTCAGTTATCGTTCCAGCTCATGACCCGGCCCACGTTCTGGTTGGCCTCGTTGATGGTGGCGTAGTCGTTCAGGGTGCTCTGTTCCTTCCGGAGCAGGGAGATCTTCTCCTTGTAGGAGGATATCTCGCTGTCCAGGCTGTGGATCTCCGTGTAGATCTTGGCGATCTGGGCGCTGCCGCTGATGGCCAGGATGGCCGTGCCCGCGATGAGGAACACCGCCAGGATCATGAGGATCCGGGAGTAGACGGGGACCTTGGGCTTGGGCAGCTCCACCGCCTGCTCCGCCTCCAGGTCCTTCTCCCGGGGCTGGGGGTACACGGGCAGGTTCTCCGCCGCTTCCTCGATCATTCGGACCTCGGGCCCGTTTCGGTGGGAGGGGGCGTAGATGCGGGTCACCGGCGCGCCGGCGCCGTTGTGCTTTTCAGTGTCGAAGGATACTTCCATGGACCTTACGCCCTCCTTTCTCTATACGTGTTCTTCCCGTCCCCTATGCCTGCGGGGAGCTTTTCCAAGGCCCGGAGCTTGCAGCAAGCGGACCGGCTGTTCTCCCGCTGCTCCTCCTCCGAGGCGACGAGGGGGTGTTTCGTCAAAATCTTGCCGTAGGGCGTCCGGCCGCAGACGCACTGGGGGCTCCTGGGCGGGCAGATACAGGGGTTCTCCGCCGTACGAAAGGCGGTCTTCACGATCCGATCCTCCAGGGAGTGGAAGGTGAGGATCACGATCCGGCCGCCGGGGGACAAGAGGTCGATACAAGCGTCCACCGCCTCCCGAAGGCCCTGGAGCTCCCCGTTGACCTCGATGCGGATGGCCTGGAAGCACCGGCGGGCCGGGTGCTGCTGTTCCTTGTGGCGGAACTTCGCGGGGATGGCGCCGGCGATGAGGTCGGCGAGCTCCGTGGTGGTCTCGATGGGCTTTAGGGCCCGCTTCTCCACGATCCGCCGGGCGATGAGGGGCGAGAAGCGCTCCTCCCCGTAGTCCCGGAAGATGCGGGTGAGCTCCTTCTCGGGGTAGCCGTTCACCACGTCCGCCGCGGTGAGGGCGGCGGTTTGGTCCATGCGCATGTCCAGGGGGGCCTCCGCCTTGTAGGAGAAGCCCCGGCTGGGCTCGTCCAGCTGGTAGGAGGACACGCCGAGGTCCAGCAATATCCCGTCCGCCCTGGTAACGCCCCGCCCGAGCAGAAGGGATTTCATGTGGAAGAAGTTGCCGTGGAGGGCGGTGAACCGGTCGGAATAGGGGGCGAGCCGGGCGGTCGCCGCGGCGAGGGCCGTTTCGTCCCGGTCGATGCCGATGAGCCGGCCGTCCTCGGGCAGGCGCTGTAGGATGGCTTCGCTGTGGCCGCCGCCGCCCAAGGTGCCGTCCACGAACACGCCGCCGCGGTCGGGCCGGAGCAGTTCCGTCACTTGGTCGACCATGATGGGGACATGGTGAAATACCGCGGTTTTTGCCACATTTTCCATGACGGACCTCCTTTCTCCCGGCCTCGGGGCGCGGTTTCTTCCGTAGGGACATACGTCCACATATATATACAGAGTGTATTATATCGCAAGTCCACCCTTTTGTCAGTAATAAATTGTGATAAGAAGGTGAGTTATTTTTTAATTTGGGCTTCTTTTGAGTTTTTCTTTTGCCGCTTTTTCTCTTTAGACAAAGATAAAAAGCGGCGGAAAAAGAGAAACTTAAGAAGAGGTATACCTTTCGTTCGGAAAGCCATACCTCTTCTTAAAGTTCTTTGGGTTTGCACCCTTTCTTTCAAGAAAGGGTGCGTGCTTTGATTAATTCCTCTAATCAGGTACTTTCTCAGAGTAGCCGAAGATGATGCCGTCGGGCAGGTTGCGGATGGCGCTCCAGTCCTTCTTGGTGCCGCCCTTGTTCAGGCGCTCGCCCATGAAGATCATGTTGGCGGACACGCCGCCGTCCACGTTGTAGGCCTGCTGGCAGCCCAGCCCCTCCATCAAATCCGCGAACTCCACCAGCGTCCAGCCCAGGTTCGCCCGGGGGTTGTCGCTCCGGTAGCCGCCCACCACCACGATGATATGGCCCGGCTCCTTCATGCCCACGCCCACCCGGGGATTGAGGCCGTGGAGCCAGTTCCGCTCCAGGACCTTGCTGTTCTCCTTCACCCCGTCCCGGATCAGGATGGGTCCGAAGGAGACGACGTTCTCCACGCCCCCCTCGATGATGAGCTTGGCGGTGGTGATCTTGTCCTTGGGCACCAGGTCGATGGCCCGCTTGTCGGGCCGCCAGATCATGATGTCCGCCTTCTTGGCGCTGTTATAGATCCAGCCGTCCCGGATCAGGACCCCCTTCTTCTCCAGGTCCATGTTCTTGAGGTTGTCGCCGGTGACCATGAGCACCGCCTTGTACCGCCTGGCGATGTTGATGGCGTTCTCCGAGGTGGCGCCGCTGCGGCTCTCGTGGCCGAACCCGGCCCTGAACTCGTCCGCCCGCATATGGATGTCCGCCACATAGTAGGGAAACTCCTTCTTGGCGGCGGTGCCGGTGTACCGGGTGATCTCGATGGAAAGGGTGCTGCTCTTATAGGACCAGTGGCCGTTCTCCTCGTCCTTCTCCACCAGCTCCTCCCCGTCGGTGTAGAGGCCGGCGTCCGGATCGGGGGTGGCCGCAGGCTCGGGGGTGGGTGCTTCGGTGGGTTCCGGCGTGGGCTCCGCCGTAGGTTCGGGGGTCGGTTCCTCGGTGGGCTCCGGCGTAGGCTCCGCCGTTGGCGCGGGGGTAAAGGTGGGTTCCGCCGTCCGATGGGCGGCCGCCTCCTCGGCGATGATGCCGTCGAAGTGCTCCGCCGCCGCGGCCTGCCGCTGGTTCACGCAAGCGGCCCGGTACATGCCCACGAAGATGGCAAGACCGGCGAAGACGGGCACCAAAATGCCCACGATCACGGGCATCTTCTTCGGCAGCACTTTCTTGAGGACGATCATCCCGCCGAACAGGAGCGCCGCCAGCAGAAGCGACAGGAGGATGGGCGTCAGCACCTTTCCCGTGTCCGCCAGCCGGGGCATGGGCGTGGGCACGGGGGTCCCCATAACCATGGGCGCGACAGCCGGCGCGGCCGTCGGCTCCGGCGTAAGGGTGGGCGCTTCCGTTGGCGCCTCGGTGGGCTCCAGCGTCGGTTCCTCGGTGGGCTCCGGCGTAGGCGCCTCCGTGGGCTCCGGGGTGGCCGTGGCCGCCGGGACCGGGGTGGCGAGGGCGGTATAGGAGACGTTCTCCAGCATGTCCTCCCCGCTATCCTTGCCCACGCTGGTGTGGTAAAGGAGGAAAACGTCCTCCGCCCGAAGCTCGTAGTGGAAGGTGGCCATGGAGGCGTACCCCTCCTTGAACAGGGTGGCCGCCTGGGAATAGTCCCCGGAGAAATCGAAGGTCAGGGCGTCCTTGGCGCCGGCGTCCGCGGCCACGTACACCTTCTTCAGCCAGTTGGTCTTCTTGATCTTGTCGAAGACGCCGGTGAAGATCGTATAGGTGGCGTCCGCCTCCGCCATCAGGGGGAAGGGCCGATCCTTGCCGTGGGTCACGATGACAGCGGGGGTATAGGCTTGCAGCAGGGACAGCAGCGCCTTGGAGGCGCTGCCGTTGTTCTCCCAGGTGCTCTTGAGGATGGTCCCGTCCAAGGACCGCTTGCCGCCGGTCTCCATGAATATGGGGGCGGTTTTTATCCCCATCTTCCACAGGGTCCGAAGGCACTCCTCCTGGCGGCCCCGGTTATAGACGTTCATATAGACCAGCTGCACGGGCACGCCCCGATTGACCAGGGCCGGCAGCAGCCCGCCGAAGCAGGGGAGCTCGTCGCCGGGATAGCCCGCGATCACCATGACGGCGGGGCTCTTCAGGGGCCCTTCGAACTGGGGAATCTCCGCGGGCAGCTGGCCCGGGGTGTAGCCGGACAGCTCGCTCACGGCGCAGTCCTGCGAGAAGGTCAGTTTGAACCCGCAGATGCCCGATTGGGGCGCGGGGACGCACTCGTCCAGCTGAGCGGGGGCCCAGTCCTGGCTCGCGACCTCCTTTCGATCCTGGTCCACCCAGGTGATCTTGACGGAAGCGGGCTTCGTATGCCAGCCCAGGAAGGCGTAGCCCATCTCGGTGCTGCCGTACACGCCCACGGTCTCACCTGCGGCGTAGGAGACGCAGCTGTTGTAGACCTTGTCCGTCAGACGGCCGATATAGTCGGCGTGCTTCTGATCCAAGACCGTCAGCACCTCGCTTAGATCCACCGCCTCGTCCGCCGGTTCGGCCACAGAAAATACGGTATTGGCCAGCAGGATCAATACCGTAAGGAGCAGTATGCAGCTGATGCGAAGGGCTCTCTTCATGACTTAGAATATCCGCATGGGCACGATCAGGTAGAAGCTGCTTTCGTCGTCCACCGGCCGGATCACGCAGGGGTTGATGGGGCTGTTGCACTCGAGGTAGACCCGCTCGCTCTCCACGTTCTTCAGCACGTTCATCACGTACTTGGGGTTGAAGGCGATGTTGAGCCCGTCGCCCATGACCTGGGCGGTGATCTCGTCCTCGATCTTGCCCACCACGCTCTCGGCCTTCACGATCATGTTCTCCGGCCCGATCTTGAAGAGGACGCTGTTGTTCCCCTCCCGGGAGACCAGCTGGGCCCGATCCACGCTCTCCATGAGCACGTCCCGATCCACCAGGACCCGGGTCTTGCAGCTCTTGGGCAGGATCCGCTTATAGTCGATGTAGTCGCTGTCGATGAGTCGTGAGATGAGGACGGTGGCTCCCATATCCGCCTTGATGTGGGTCCGGGAGAAGGTCAGCTCCGCCTTCCCCTCCTCTTCCTCCAGCATGCGGCCGATCTCGCTGACGGTCTTGCCAGGGACCACCACCCGCTTTTCGGGGGCTTCATTCTCGATGGGCATGGCGTTCTTGGCGAACTGGTAGGAGTCCGTGGCCACCATGGACAGGGTCTTCCCCTCGGTCTCCATGAGCACGCCCACCAGGGCGGGCCGGGCGTCGTCCAAGGCCACGGCGAAGGCCGTGTGCTCGATGGTCTTCTTTCCTTTATCCCGATCGAAGACGATGGTGAAGGTGTCGTCCCCGTCGAAGGTCATCTGGGGGAACTCGTCGTACTCCATGCACTGGAGCTGGTTCACGCTCCGGCTGCAGCGGATGGTCAGGGTCTGGCCGTCCACGGAAAAGAAGGCGTTCCCGTCGGGAAGCTTGCGGACGATGTCGGAGAAGATGCGCCCCTTGATGACGCATTCGCCCTCCTCCTCCACGGTGGCGGGCAGGCGGCACTCCTTCTGGAGCGTCAGATCGGAACAGCGCAGCAGCACGCCGCTCTCGTCCGCCAGCAGCTGGACGCCGTCCAGCACCGGCATGGAGGAGCGGATAGGCAGGGCCTTGACGACGGACAGGACGCCGTCCTTCAAAATGGTGGAATCTACGCAAAATCTCATAGTTTTGACCTCACTTTTAGGCAAGAATAGCACGGTTCAGGCATTTTCTCAACCCTTTGGCAACCGATTTTACAAGATGTTGAAATTTGCAAAGGGAGAGTAAATTTATTTTTTTATAGTTGTAGTTTTAGTAGGCCCTGTGTCCGGTGGGGATAAGGGGCGAAAAGCAAGCCGTCGCGGGAGAAAAGTCTGTGGAAGGGGCTGTGGGTCCCCTGTGGAAAAGGGCGGGGGTCATGCCCGCTGTCCCCGCTGTCCCTGCTCTCCACCGATCCTGTCCACCGGATATCCACATATCCACAAGGGGAAAAATTTACCCCTCGGTGATCTTCTTGCGGATGTCCTCCAGGCTCCGCTTGAACGCCTGGTCCTCGTCCATGAGCTTCTCGATCCGATCGCAGGCGGAGATGGCCGTGGTGTGATCCGACCGATCGAAGAGCAGGGAGATGCGCTTATAGGGCAGGGAGAGCATGTCGTGGCACAGGTACATGGCGATCTGCCGGGGCACCACCACCTCCTTGTCCCGCCGCTGGGACATGAGGCTTTGGAGGGTGATGTGGTAGTAGTCCGCCACGATCTCCTTGATCCGGGTGGGGTTCACGTCCACCTTCTTGTCCTCGGGCAGCAGGTCCTTGAGGGCCTCCCGAGCCAGGGCCATGGTGATGGGCTCCTCCTTTAAATTGGAATAGAAGAAGACCTTGGTCAGGCTCCCCTCCAGCTGGCGGATATTGTTGGGCACGTGCTCGGCGATGAACTGGATGATGGAATCGTCCACCGCCTTGCCTTCCTGCTGGGCCTTGTTCCGCAGGATGGCGATACGGGTCTCAATGTCCGGCTCCTGCACGTCGGTGATGAGGCCGCCCTCCAGCCGGGAGCGGATGCGCTCCTCCAAATTGGCGATCTCCTTGGGCGGACGGTCGGAGCTGATGACGATCTGCTTGCCCGCGTTGTGCAGGGTGTTGAAGGTGTTGAAGAACTCCTCCTGGACGGACTGGCGGTTGGCGATGAACTGGACGTCGTCGATCATGAGCAGGTCCACGTTCCGGAACCGATGCCGAAACTCTGCGTTCTTGCCCATGCGGATGGCTTCGATGAGCTCGTTGGTGAAGGTCTCGCTGGTCACGTACAGGACCCGGGCGGTGGGATAGTTCTCCTTCACCGCGTGGCCGATGGCGTGCATCAGGTGGGTCTTTCCAAGGCCCACGCCTCCATAGAGGAACAGGGGGTTATAGGCATGGCCGGGAGCCTTGGCCACCGCCTGGGCGGCGGCGTGGGCTATCCGGTTGGAGTTGCCCACCACGAAGGTATCGAAGGTATACCGGGGGTTTAGGGCGTAGATGCTGGGGGTGGCGGTGTTTTCACTGCCGTCGAAGTCCCGGCGCTGGTCGGGCAAGATGAGCATCACGTCGATGATCTGGGTGTTGGCCTGCTTGACGCCCATGCGCACCGTGTCCTTGTAGTATTCGCTGATGGTGGACTTGGTGGCGGCGTCCGGACACTGGATGACCAGGATGCCGTTTTGGATGGTCACGGGCTCCAAAACGTCGATCCAGCGGTTGAAGCTGAGGGCGGACATATCCCGCCGCATATTTTCACGGGCCAGGGCCCAAATGCCTTTGATCTGTTCCATTCGATATTCTCCCTAAGTATAGTGAAGCTTAACTATAATAGCAGAGAAAAACCCAAAAAGCAAAGGGTTTTTTGGAGGAAAGGGGCAAAAAAAACGCCGGACAATATATAGAAACAGGTATGGTTCGAGACACAATATATAGGTGTTGGACCGCCCTGTTTCCGTAAAAATACCTTTACAATTTCATGGCTTGCGATGGGGGTGCATTTGCGGTATAGTACCATAAAGGAGAATGTGCAACTATGCCCTATTGGTATCGTCCCATCGTCAATTCCGACTTGATCGGGGAGAAGCTCACCATCCAGCTGCCCGGATTCAGGGCGAGCCGGCCCGAAAAGTGCTCCATCCACTACATCACCCTGGGGGAGGGCGAGCCCCTGCTGCTGGTCCACTCCCTGGGACAGAGCCTCTATACCTGGCGGGATCTGATCCCCCTGCTGGCGGAGAAATACAACGTGATCGCTCTCGATCTCGTGGGATTCGGCTTCTCCGGCCGGCCCGTGTCCATGAACTACTCCATGGACGAGATGGCGGATACCCTGGTGGAGTTCGTCAAGGCCCTCCACATCGATCACGTCCATGCCGTGGGCGCGTCATTGGGCGGTATGTATCTTTTGCGGGCCATGACCCGGTTTCCGGAGATGTTCGACAAGGTGACGGTCCTGTGCCCGGGCGGGATCACAAAGCAGATGCCCCGGAAGATCCGGCGCATGGCGGCGCCCTTCATCGGCCCCTTCGTCCGGGAGGGGTACACGAAGAAGGACGTGAAGAATGCCCTGCAGCTCTGCTATTACGACAGCACCGTGCTGACGCGGGAGGTGCTGGAACAGTACTTCGAGACCCTGGACAGCTATTCCTCCCGGCAATCCCTCATGTACTGCCTCCGGAACTTCGACGAGGAGCTGGTGTGGGAGGGGCTCAAGACCTCCGACCATCCGGTGTTCGTCCTCTGGGGAGAGGAGGATCGGGTGCAGCCCTTCGAGAACATCGAAAAGGCCCAGGCGGTCCTGCGGCGAGGCGAGTTCTTCTCCGTGCGGAACGCGGGCCACTTCTTCCAGGAGGAGAAGGCGGAGGTGCTCTCGGACATGATCGACAAGTATATTCTCTACGGGGGGGACGGGGTATGATCGAAACCTTTGCCCTGGGGGATCAGGTGGTCTTGAAGAAGCCCCACGCCTGCGGGGAAAACCTGTGGGAGATCGTGCGGGTGGGGGCGGACGTGAAGCTCAAATGTATGCACTGCGGCCGGGTGGTCATGCTGGATCGGCTGGCGTTTTTAAAGCGGGCCAAGAAGCTGGCGCCCGCCGGGAAGGACACGGAATGCTGACGAAGAAGGAAAAGAACGAGCTATTCAAGCTGGTGGCCCGTCGGAACGAGCATTTGAAGGGCAGCCGGTATTGGAATATACTGGAATATCTTATCACGCTCCTGCTCATGGTGGTGCTGGCCTTCTCCATCCGGGCGGTGCTCTTCGAGCCCATGCGGGTGAAGGGGTCCTCCATGGAGAACACCCTCCTGCAGGGGGACTACATGGCGGTGGAGAAGCTAAGCTACATCGTGAAGCCCATGAAGCGGGGGGACGTGGTCATCTGCTACTACCCCAACAACGACGAATACACCTGCGTCAAGCGGGTCATCGGCCTGGAGGGGGACACCATCACCATCGAGGGCGGCATCGTCAGCGTCAACGGGGTGACCCTTCGGGAGGATTATGTGACCACGGGCCTCACCTCCAAGCACGACGGCACCTACGAGGTGGAGCCGGGCTGCGTCTTCGTCATGGGCGACAATCGGCTGGTGTCCCGGGACAGCACCGACGGCATGGTGGGGAGCGTGCCCCGGGAGCGGGTCATCGGCCGGGTGCGGCGGGTGCTGCTGCCCTTCTCTCGGGCGAAAAAGGTAGAAAGTATCGATTACGGCGTATGAACAACGAGGGCGCGCCCCTGCGGCAGGAAACCTTCAAAAAGCTCCATCGGCGGCACAACCTGTGGCGCTGGACCTTCAGCTCATGCCTGGCGGCGGTGTTCGTGTTCTTCGTGTGCTTCGTCTGCTTCCAGTGGGTGAAGATGGGGAACGACTCCATGGCGCCCACCCTCCATCGGGGAGACCTGGTGCTGGTGGATCGGGTCTATAAGTATTGCTACGAGATCGAGCGCACGGACATGGTGGCCTACCGCCGGAGCGGCACCGGGGAGCTGCTCATCAAGCGGGTGGTGGCCACCGCCGGCGAGACCGTCAGCGGGAAGAACGGGGCCATCTGGATCGACGAGAAATATCGGCTGAACGAGGAGGAGTACGGGGCCCGCTGTATGGACGACTTCGACCCCGTGACGGTGCCGGAGGGGTGCGTGTTCGTGCTCTCCGACGATAGGCAGTACGGGGAGGACAGCCGGGAGGCGGACATCGGCTGCGTGCCCGTCAGCGACATCGTGGGGGTCATGCACATCCGGATCCTGCCGTCGCTGCGGTTCTATCGATAAAGTTTATTACAATGTATTGTCATCATTTGACGACGACGTCCACGTCGCTGTCGCCCAGGGCGTCCAGCACCGCGCCTGCGGACGCGTACTCTACGTATACGGTCTCGAGGGCGGGCAGTGAGGACAGCACGGAATAGTCCGTCGCCCCGACGTCGACGATCCGCAGGGTCTTCAAATCAGGCAGCGACGCGAGGAAACCAAGATCGGTCACCGGGTTGCCGCTGATATCGAGATATTGCAGCTTAGACATGGATACAAGGGCGTCGAAGGACTCGATGCCCTGGTCGACCAGCGCCAGATGGGCGATGTTCCGCTTTTGTGCGACGAGCTCCAGCACGCTGGGATTGCCCGGCTGGACCTTGGATTTTCCCACGTACCATGCCCCGTTCACCCGACGGATCGCCGAGGGGTCGGCCGCCATGGTGTTGCCGCAAAGGTACAGGGACGCCTCCTCGTAGTTTCTCAACAGGATATCCCGGGTGACGGAGTCCTTGAACTCCAAGGGCGTCGCTTCGGGGGTCGCTTCGGCTTGGCCGCTCTGGACCGTCGACGTTTCCCCTATTGCGGGCTTGGCGCTCAAGAAGGAGAACCAGCCGGAGAAGTAGCCGACCATAAAGAGCAGGGTCAGCAGGAAGAAGGACGCGAAGACGATGGAAACGATCCGCCAGACGTTCCATTCTGGACCGACGTGCACGGGCCCGTACCCGGTGACGCCGTCCCCCAGGTAGGCCGAGCCCAGGAGCGATCCCAATGTTTTGGCCACTTCCTCCGGCGCGGTGCTCTCGGCGTGGACGACGGTGGCCGTGGAGAACTGCATGGCAAGATCGCTGGGCAATTCCAGGGGCTCCAGGAACACGCAGATCATGGGCTTGCGCTCCGATACGGCGTAGTTCGCCTCCCGGATGCAGTTCTGGGAGTTCAGAAAGCGAGCGGAAAGGAAGAACACCACGGTCCCCGCCTGCAGCAGGTGGGACGCCACCGCCTCCGGCCAGTTGGTCCCCGCTTCGATGCCGCCGTCATACCATTGCCTAAACAGATCCTCGTTCAGCGCGCCGATTACGGGCAGCACCCGATCGGCATCCCCGTGGGCGTAGCTGATGAACGCATAGGGGTCCGTGCCGGAATAGGTTTTGTACACCGGAAATTTCAATTCCCTCATATGCCCCCGAAGACCTGCCTTTCCAAATAGTGCGATACGGTAAAAACAGTATATCCGCCCGCGGTGGTTTTTGCAATAGCAGCCGGGGCGGGCTTTTTTTCGTTCATGCAACCTAACGGGGGGCTGGGCGGTGTTGTGGGCAGAAAGGAAGGAAAAGGACCATGAAACCATATCTGTGCTGGCTGCTGGCAGGGCTGTTGCTGCTGACTGGATGCGTCCAGCCCCAGGGGGACGGGGATCCGCAGGAGGCCAGGCCCACCGTGACCGTGACCTATTACAGCGAGCCCACCGCCGTGGCGCCGGCTGCGGAACTGCCGGACGTGGCCGGATACGACGACTTCATGAGCGTGCTGTCCGCCGCCGTGTTGGACGGAACGGGGAATAAAAATCTGTCCCCCGTCAGCGTGTATATCGCCCTCAGCATGGCCGCCGAGGGAGCTCGTGGGGAGACCCAGGGGGAGCTGCTGGCGCTCCTGGGGGCGCAGGACGCCGCGGACATGCGAAGGACCGCCCAAGAGCTGCTGAGTAGCCTGGAGGTCCGAGGGGAGACCGGGGAAATCGCCCTGGCCGATTCCCTCTGGCTGGGGGAGCAGGACGAAAGGGTCCGGTTTTACGAGGCGTATTTGGACGTGCTCAGGGACAGCTACGGCGCCGAAGCCCGGTCCGTCCGCTTCGGGGACCCGGCCGCCGGGAGGGAGAAGACCAGGGAAAAGATCAATATCTCGGAGGACGCCATGCGGTTCGACGCGGACACCCTGGCGGTATTGATCAACACCGTCTTTCTGAAGGACGGCTGGCGGGAGCCCTTCAACGAGAAAAGGACGGAGCAGGGGACCTTTCATAGATCGAACGGAAAACCGAAGAAAGTGGACTACATGCGTCGGACGGACCGGAACGGGACCATCGTCCGGGGCGATGGGTTCCTGCGGTACGCCCTGCCCCTCAACGAGGTGGGGCGCATGGTGTTCGTGCTGCCGGACGAGGGCGTGACGCTGGAAAGCCTGCTGGGCGGCCCCGAGAAGGTGGGGGCGCTGCTGCGGGACGGAGAGGAGAAAAACGCGGATGTGGACCTGATGGTGCCTAAGTTCAGGTTTCAGGATAGGACGGACCTGGAGGAGATCCTGCAGTCCCTGGGCGTCAGGACCTGCTTCACCGGCATGGCGGACTTCTCCGGGATGACGAACACGCCCGCCCACGTAAGCCGGGTGCTCCAGGAGAGCTATATCGGCGTGGATGAGAAAGGGGTGGAGGCGGCGGCCTATACGCTGGTGGCTCTTGCTAAGAGCGCGGCCATCCCCGTGGAGCGGGAGAAGATCGACTTTCATCTGACCCGGCCCTTCCTCTACGCCATCGAGAGCCGGGACGGCACGGTACTTTTCCTGGGCACCGTGGCGGAACCGGTCCAGGAATGATCCTATTGAAATAAAGGCTGGGGATAGGCACAAATGCCTATCCCCATGCGCGAGGGGCAGCTGGTTCTCGGTGAGGGCCTTCTGAACGGCCTCGTTGAGCCTGAAATACACGGTCCAGTAGTCGCCGGACTTGAACCAGGTGCGGAGCTTGAAGGAGGGCAGGCCTCCCTCGGTGACGGTGACCAGGGCTTCGGGGGCGGGGTCGTCCAGAACCAGCTCGTTCTTTTTGGCACAGTCGAGGAGCAGCTCGCAGACCTTCTCCTTGTCGGCGGCGGGGCTGAGGGTCAGATCGATGTCGAGACGCCGGGTCTTGTTGGCGTTCAGGTTCTTGATGGCGGAATTGGCGAGGGCTCCGTTGGGCAGCGTCACCTGCAGGTTGTCCGCGGTGGCGATGGTGGTGTAGAACAGGGTGATCTCCTTCACCGTGCCCTCATGGGCGCCGTCGCTGATGTAGTCGCCCACATGGAAGGGGCGGAAGATCAGCAGCATGATGCCGCCGGCCAGGTTGGAGAGGGACCCCTGCATCGCCAGGCCCACGGCCAGGCCGCAGCTGCCCAGCACCGCCAGAATGGAAGCGGTGGGCACGCCCACGGTGGCGACCGCCATGAGGATCACCAGCGCGTAGCCAAGCACCTTGACGGCGCTGGCGGCGAAGGTTTGCACCTCGGGGGCCAGCTTCTGGAACTTCTTGCCTTTCTTCACCAGTTTTACGATCATCTTCACCAGCCACAGGCCGACGACGAGGATCAGCAAAGCGGCCACGATCTTCATAGCCAGATCAGCCAAACTTCCGCCGATCAGCGCACCCAGGTCCAGTTTGTCTTGCAGCATAGATTTATCCTCCTTGGATTTGATTATC
This sequence comes from uncultured Eubacteriales bacterium, assembly GCA_902768995.1. Classification (GTDB taxonomy): domain Bacteria; phylum Bacillota; class Clostridia; order Christensenellales; family CAG-138; genus RUG472. The sequence continues at coordinate 23,460 of CACXNN010000017.1, forward strand.
GAAGCATCAGCCAACCACGATGTTGACGATGTTCTTCACCACGATGACCTTCCGCACGGTCTTGCCGCTGAGGAAGGGCTGCACCGCGTCGGCACGGAGGGCCGCCTGTTCCACGGCCGCCTTATCCATGTCGGCGGGCAGGGCGATCCGGGCCCGGACCTTGCCGTTGACCTGGACGCCGTACTCCACGGTGAGGAGCAGGAGCAACGTATGGAGCTCGTTCCGGGTGATGCTGCCCTTGGCGTAGAAGTCGTTGACCAGGGACATCATGGCGGCGATGGCCGTGTTGAACTTCATGTGCTCGATGTCATCGGTCACCTTCTTGACGCAGCCGTGGACCTTGGCGCGCATGTCCTTCGACTCGCCCTCGCCCTGGACCATGTCCTGGAGCCGCCAGACCCGGTCCAAA
>CACXNN010000018.1 GCA_902768995.1 uncultured Eubacteriales bacterium
TTCGTCATCGACCAGCCGAAGGAGCTGCTGGACGTGATGGACAAGCTGGAGAAGGGGAACTGAACCTACAGCAAATGAAAAAAGGCGGTCGCCCGCCTTCTTTTCGTTTTGGGGCTGCCGTTCAGCCCTGCCAGTTTTTGCACACGTCCACCCAGGCGGCACAGTTCGAATACCGTTCCAGCTCCGGGATGGTCAGCTCGATGGCGCTGTTGCTGCTGCCGCAGGCCGGGAAGACCGTGGCAAACCGCTTCAGCGATTCGTCGAGATAGACCGTCACGCCCTCGTTGACGGCGAAGGGGCAGACCCCGCCCACGGCGTGGCCCACCAGGGTGACGGCCTCCTCCGGCGTGAGCATCCTGGCTTTGGTCCCGAACCGGGCCTTGTACTTGGGATTGTCGATCTTGGCGTCCCCAGCGGCGACGATCAGGATCGCGCGGCCGTCCACCAGAAAGGACAGGGTCTTGGCGATCCGGCAGGGCTCGCACCCCAATGCCTGGGCCGCCAGGTCCACGGTGGCACTGGATACGTCAAACTCCCGCACCCGGTTTTCGATCCCATACTGCGCGAAAAACGCCTTCACTCTCTCGATCGCCATAATAGCCTCCCCATATCGTTCCTTTGTTTATTCTACTGTTTCTGAGCAAAGAAATCAATGGGGGCGGGCATACTTGAATAGTTTCTTGACTTCCTGCCAGAATAGGATAAAATGAAATATACTATATCACACACGGGTGGACCATATGAACAAACGACTTCGGGAAAAGCCCTGGTATAATAACGCGGTGGCCCTGTGCATCGCCGTGATCCTGTTCGTGCTGCTGACCCACTGGGGCGGCGTGCGGGAGAGCGTGGGCACCTTCTTCCGGTACTTCTCGCCGGTGATCCTGGGCGCCATCATCGCCTATATCGTGAACCCCCTGGCGGGGCTCTACGGACGGACCCTGTTCTGCTGGATCAAGAAGGAGAAGGCGAAGACCTTCCTTTCTAACCTCCTGGCCATCCTGACGGTGATCCTGTTCCTGGTGTTCCTGCTGCTGATGCTCATCCCCCAGCTCATCGAGAGCGTGGCCACCTTCGCCGGGAACCTGGACGGGTACGTGGCCTCCCTCCACGCCATGCTGGATTCCCTGGGCGTGTCCTCCTCGGCTTTGGGGCTGGACAAGTTCATCGACTCCTCCGAGGCCCTCATCGAGACCGTCACCGACTTCGTGAAGCAGAATCTGAGCAAGATCCTGTCCGCCTCCGCCAGCGTGGGCAAGGGGGCGATCCAGTTCCTGGTGGGCTTTTTGCTGTCCATCTACCTGCTGGGCGACAAGTCCCGGCTGAAGAACGGGGGCCAGCGGCTGCTGACCGCCGCCCTGGGCGGGGCCAAGTACGAGAAGCTGGCCAAGGTCCTGCGGCGCTGCCACTCCATCCTGAACCGGTACATCGTCTTCAACCTGCTGGACAGCCTGATCGTGGGCAGCGCCAACGCCCTCTTCATGGCCATCGTGGGCATGCCCTACGTGGGCCTCGTATCCTTCGTGGTAGCCGTGTTCAACCTGCTGCCCACCTTCGGCCCCGTGTTCGGCGCCCTCATCGGCGGCTTCGTGCTGCTGATGGTGAACCCCTGGCACGCCCTGGCCTTCCTGATCTTCACGGCGATCCTGCAGACCATCGACGGCTACATCCTCAAGCCCAAGCTCTTCGGGGACTCCCTGGGCGTGTCCGGCCTGTGGATCCTGGTGGGCGTCATCGTGGGCGGCCGGGCCTTCGGCGTGGTGGGGATCCTGCTGGCCATCCCCGCCGTGGCTATCCTGGACTTCCTCTACCGGGAGCACTTCTTGCCCTGGCTGGAGGCGCGGCCCAAGGACTGATTTGATAATAATATAGGGGCTGCCGCCGAAGCGACAGCCCCTTGTTTTTTTGCCCTTACTTGGTGCCGGTCAGGGCTACCCCGTCCACGTAGAGGGTGTGACCGTTGGCGATCACCTGGGAGGCGTCGCCGGTGAAGGAGGTCACGTAGGTGTCGGCCGTCAGCGTCCAGGTGGAGGTGCCGTCCAGGGACACGTGCACGGTGCCCACCTGGGTGGAGACCACGGACCCCTTGGCGTTGGTGATCTCGCCGGACACGGCGCCGGTGAAGGCGGAGCCCTCGGTGAGCTCCAGCGTCAACGTGGCGTTGCTGCCCACCAGCACCAGGCCCTCCAGGGTCTGCCCCTTGGCCTTCAGGACGACGGTGTTCCCGGCCCCGGTCCAGCCGTCGTCACAGACGGATAGGAGCACGTTCCCGCTGTCCTCGTTGACGATCTTCACCCCGCTCAGCGTGATGACGGCGCTGGTGTTGGTCACGTGGAACACATGGCCGCTCTTGCTGGTCAGGCTTCCGCCGGTCATGGTGAAGGCGGAGGTGCCGCTGTCCGCGTCCCCGGACATGGACTGGTAGATCATGATGGTGTCCAGGAAGCTGGCGTTGCTGTTCATCTTGGTATTGTTGGCCGTCATGTCGCAGTTCGTGAGCTCGATGCTGTTCTTGCCCTCGATGCACACGCCCTCGGAGAGGGTAGAGGTCAAGGTGGCGTTGCTCACGTGGATCTCCGCCGTGGAGTAGATGGTGGGAGACCCCAGGCCGTTGGAGGTGTAGGTGCCCCCGTCCACATAGACCGTGCCGCCGCCCCGATCCGTGCGGATAGGCGCGGAGGACTGGCCGGAGGTGGTGACGGTGAGATCGTAGGCGTAGGTGACGCCGCCGCCCGTGGTCATGATGCCGCCGGAGCCGCCGCCCGTGGTGGTGATGACGGTGTCCCGGATGGTGAGGGTGGTGCCGTCCCCCGCGGCCCCGTTCCGGCCCCCGTTGCCGCCGTAGCAGAAGACGCCGTTGGCGCCCATGGCGTCGGAGGTGATGGTGCCGCCGGTGATGGTCACGTTGGCCCCGTCCTTGATGAGGACCGCCGCGTTCAGGCCGTAGAAGTTGCAGCTGTCGCCGCCGTCGGAGCTGCCGGACTTGGTGACGGTGGGCTCGTCGACGGTCACCGCGTCCCCGGTGCTGACGAGCAGGGCGCTTTCGTCCGCGGTGTCGGAAGCATAGGTTTGTCCGCTCTGGCTGTCGGCAGTGGTGATCTCCACCGCGCCCTTATAATCTATATCCGCGCTGCTGCCGCCGGGGCCGCCGCCGGGACCCCCTGCGGGAGGCTGGCCCATGCCGCCGGGGCCGCCGGGCATGCCCCCGGTCGGGGTGCCGTCGGGCCGTTCAGGGGGCTGTCCCATACCTCCGGGCGGGGTGCCGTCAGGCCGTTCGGGGGGCTGTCCCATGCCCCCGGGCGGGTTGCCGTCAGGCCGTTCGGGCGGTTGCCCCATGCCCTCGGGTGGGGTGCCGTCGGGCGCCGCCGCCGCTGTCGTTTCCATGGTCTGGTCCGTGGTCTCGGCCGTGACCTCGGCCGAGGCCGTCTTCGTATCGTTTGCCGAGCTGCCGCAGCCCAGGGCCAGCCCCGTCAGGAGGCACAGGGCCAACCCCAGGCAGATCAGCTTCGTATGCTTGCGCTTCATGGTTTTTCTCTCCCTTCCTGTATCTTTGCCCCTATCCTACGCCCTGAATCTTAAAACAATCTAAAAGGATACGGGCTGCCAACAATTTTTTTACAAAGGCCGGTCCGGGTCGGGCTTGCTTTTCGGCCCTCAGGCGAGTAAGATACTGTCAAGATCATACCATATTTTGAGAGGATCGCCAAAAGTTTCCATGAAACGGTCCCGTCGCTTGAACTGCATATGGCTGATGGGCCTGCTGCTCCTGCTGGCCTGCGCCCGACCTGCCGCCACGGTGGAGGCCGCGCCCTCGCCCACGGCGGAGCCGGCCACCGCCGCCCCCGTGACCGCCACGCCCCTGCCCCCCGTCCAGGTGCTGGTGACGCCGGTGCCCACGCCCACGCCCTCCCCCACCCCCACGCCCAGCCCTACGCCGGTGCCTACGCCCACCCCGGAGCCCACGCCCACCCCCGCCCCCTTCGCGGCCGTGGCCCTGCCTGCGGACCTGCGGCCCGCCCGGTATCTGACGGCGGCGGAGGCTGCCGGCCTGTTCTACTGGGCGGAGAAGGACATGTACCTATCCTACGGCCAGGTGGGGAACGATGAGGTGGGCTTCTACCCTGCGGACGAAGCGGGGAACGTGGCCCCCGGCTCTTCGCCGGTGGACGGGCCCTGCCTGGTGCCCCTCTATACCCCCGCCGATCCGCCTCAAAAGGAGGATGAAAAGCTCCTGGTCCTGTACCTGCCCACCCAGAGCGTGGTGGCCTTCCACGGGGAGCACGGGGAGTGGATCGAGGATCGGATCATGATCTGCTCCTCGGGCCGGGGCGGGAACGCCACGCCCGTGGGCCGATACACCATCTACGAGACCTACGACTACAAGCTCCTGGGCTCCGAGGAGGAGGACACCCTGTGCTACGGGTTCTGGGCCTGCCGGTTTTACAAGGGGCACCTGTTCCACTCCGTGCCCATCAGCTACGACGCGGGCACGGACAAAGCCAAGGCCCACCGCATGACCAACATGCTCTCCTACCAGAAGCTGGGCACCACGGCCTCCCACGGCTGCGTGCGGATGACGGTGGCGGACGCCAAATACATCTACGATCTGGCGTACTTCCATACGGTGAACGTGTGGGTCACCAAGGACAGGGGCCCCACGCCGCCCAAGCCGCCCCAGATCATCTGGACGCAACCGTACACCTATCAGAAGAAATACGGCTGGGACCCCACGGACCCGGATCCGGCCAACCCCTATCTGGCCCTGGCCACCCCCTCCCCCGCGCCCCAGGGCTGAAGCACGTTTGAAAGGGCACCCCTCATGTATTACGACAGCAAGCAATTTACGGCCCGGGTCATCCAGGGCGACGACGGCGTCTATCGCTGGGTCTATCGAATGAATCCCCGCCGCAACAAGCACCCCCTGTCCGTGGTCGGCAAGGTGTTTTTGGCCATGGGCATCGTCAGCGCCGTGGTCCTGCGCATCGTGGGGGCCCCCAACCCGTTGACCATGTCCGACTGGGATATGCCGCTCATGGTCCTGGGCCTGTTCCTGGGCATATTCCTGCTGGTGACGGCGCTCCTATACCTCCAGGGGGACGATCCCCTTCCCTTCGCCATGGACGAGGAGAGCATCACCACCTACCGGGCCAAGGTGGCCGGTCCCCATACCTTCCGCAGCATGCGCCGGGTGCGGCTCATGCCCCAGTACGACGCCATCCGCCTGGGCTTCGGGCTGACCATCTACGTGCCCCCAGAGGATTACGACCTGGTGAAGACCTTCCTTCTCGAACATCTGCCCCCTGAAGCCGACGTTCGCTGATACAATGTTTTCTATGAAAGCTGTTTGGAAAAAGCCCATCGCCCTTCTGCTGCTGACGCTGCTGGTACTGCCCGGCTGCGGGCAGGAAACCGCGCCCGTACAGGAGTCCTCCGCCACGGCTGCCCCCGTCGCCACGGCCGCCTCCACCGCTGGGGCCGTGGTCACCGATGCGCCGACCTTGACGCCTTCCCCCACCGCCACCCCCACGCCGACCCCTACGCCTACGCCCACGCCCACCCCCACGCCGACCCCTACGCCTACGCCCACGCCCATCCCCCTGGACCGGCTGGACGGCCGCAGGGACGTGGAGGCGCGGCTGTTCCCGCTGCTGAGCTCATCGCCGGAGCCCACCCCCACGGTGGAGCCTCTGGCCACGCCCAACCCCCTGCATGAGGGCGTGGGCCAGATAGGCGCCATGGTCTTTGCCAACGTGCCCATCCTGACCTATCCCTATGAGGCCGCCTCTGTGAAGGGCCGGGAATCCTATCATCTGTTCTACATCCATAACGTGTACAACCGGCTCTACTACTATGCCACCACCCAGGAAGGGCTCACAGGCTACATCAAGGCCAGCCAGTGCGTGGTCCTGGACCAGGCGGACATCGGCCGGTACCTCGACGCCGCCAGCGAGCTATCTCGGACCGTGGACTTCTACTCCCCCGACGCCCTGATCCGGGAGCTGCAGGCGGGGATCGACCAGGGGACCATGGCGGATAGGATCTACGCCGCATTGGGGCGCCTGGGCCTGGACTTCGATCCCTTCTACTACCGGGTGTATCAGAAGGCCCTGGACGACGACGAGCGCTACCCCCTGTTCTACAAGGACGACGTGTACAACTCCCTGCTGTTTAAGCTGTTCAACACAGCGGGAGAGCTGGTCCACTATGACGGCCACCGGACCCAGTGGGAATACGTGCCCGCCGGCGGCGCCCTGCAGAAGGGGGACATCCTGTTCTTTACGGAGCCCCTCGAGAAGGGCAGCAGCGGCGTGCTGGACGGCTACGAGTTCGTGGTCAGGGGGCCCTACTCCGGGGCGCTGACGGGCTGCGGCGTGTACATGGGCGACGATCAGGTCCTGCTGCTGCGGGGCGGACAGGTGAAGGCCGTGGCTTGGACGGAAGCCCTGCAGCGGACGCTGGACTCCGCCCGGCGCATCCATCTGGAGGTCTACGACGAGAAGCAGATGATCGTGGAGGACATGATCGCCCAGATCTACGACTGCCTGGGCACCCCCTACAGCAACTTCAACCGCACGGGGGACTTCTCCTTCGACTGCTCCGGCCTCATCTCCTGGCTGTTCATCCGCATGGAGATCACCCCCGCCTTCTACGGGCACCAACCCTTCCCCGGCTCCAACGCCTCCGGTCTCTCCCAGATCGATTTTTACTACTGGCATTATAGGAAGCACATCCACCTCATGCGTCCCGCCCCCCGGGACGAGAAGGTGGGCCTGGCCTCCATGGACGCTCTGCAGCGCGGGGACCTGGTCTTCCTGCGCAAGGAGGCGGACAAGGGACGGGTGGGCCATGTGATGGTGTATCTGGGCGACGGGCGGGTGATCCACTCCACCACCATCGACGAGGATCACGGCGGCACGGTGGTGGCCTTCTTCCGACCGGAGCTGCAGCAGCTGTACGAGACGGCCCTCAGGATCGACACCATCACCCTCCCCGGACAATAAGGGACAGCAAAAAGCGCCTTCCGCAAAAAGCGGGAGGCGCTGTTTTGGTATGCTTTTTCAGGACACGCTTTCGATGCGCAGGGAGGTGTAGTAATCCTTCTGCAGCGCCCGGCGGAAGTTGGCCACCACGGTGCCGGAATACTTGCTGTTGATATAGGTGGAGTGGATCACCCGCCCGTCGCCCAGGTAGACCATCACGTGGCCGATCTTGCCGCCGCCGGACCCCAGGAGGAACACGATGTCCCCCCGCTCGAAGCCGTCCAGAGACTTATGGCCGTCCTCCAGGGTCACAGGCACCACCATGTGGACCAGCTTCTTGCCGTGCCAGACGTAGTCCGTGATGCTGGCCCGCCCCGAAGCTGTGGTCTCGGTGAACTTGTAATACACGTACCCCTTGGGATACAGCTCCATCCGCTCGAAGCACCAGGAGATGATCCCGGAGCAGTCGAAGGAGAAGTCCCCCGTGCGGTCGAAGTTGCTGTAGGGGGTGCCCAGGCAGTCGTAGATCTGGGCGATCAGATCCTCGATGATCAGGGCCTTGTCGTCGTAGACGGCGGTGTGGATGCGGCGGGCGGAGTCGAAGCTTTTGAACATCTCGCTGGCCGCAAAGCCGTCCATCCGCTCCACCCGGCCATCCTGGAGGCAGAGGACGCTGTCGTCTCCCAGATATACGGCGCATCCGGTGATCCGTCCGGAATGCTGGCCGGCGATCACGAACTCACAGCCCTCCATGATCCCCTTGCTCCGCTTGGGCAGCTCGCTGAAGAACAGGATGTCGCCCTTTTGCAGCTGGCCGCTGGCGGGCACGTACTCCCACTGGGTCCGATGGCCGTCAAAGTACACCAGGCTCCCGGTGGAGTTGAAGAGCTTGAAGAGGAGCGAATTGTATACGTCGTCCTTGTAGTACTGGGGGTATTTCTTATCGTCCTTCAGATCCTTTTCATAGACCCGATAATAGTAGGGCTCGAAGTCCAGGCCCAGGCGGCAGAGGGCGGCATAGATCCGTTCCTCCATATCGCCCATGCTCTCCACCCGGGTCAGCTCCTCCACGAAGGCGTCGGGGGAATACTTGGCGGCGGTGTAGGTGAGCCGCATGGCGGCGGACAGATAGGCCTCCAGCTGCGCCTCGTTGAGGGGCGTGACCTGGCTGGTCTTCACATAGCCCGTCCGCCCCTCCTGGGTGGTGACGTAATAGAAATCCTTCTTGATGTTGTGGACGTAGACCAGGTGATAGGACTCCCGGCCCAGGATATCGGCGTTCTCGTTGGGCTTCTCATAGACGGCCACATTGGCGAAGACCATGCCGGCGATGCTCCCCATAGCCTCCACCCGGGGGTCCGGCGTAGCCAGGGGCTCCGCCGTGGGCGTGGGCTCCGGTTCACCGGCCCACAGGGGGAAGAGGACCTGGCGCACCTCGGCTTCGAAGTCCCGCCGCCCCATGGGCACCGTGGTGGGCGTGGGGCTGGGCGTGGGCTGGGGCGTATAGGTGGGCTCCGGCGAGGGCGTGGGGGACGCGGTAGGCGTGGGACTGGGCGTGAAGGTGGGCGCCATGGTGATGGCCACCGGCTGCCGGGTCCCCGCCGCCTGGGCGGCTTCCGCCGCCGAAGCTTCGGTTTTTTCGTATGCTTCCGCCGCCTTCTCTCCGCAGCCCGACAGGGCCGCCAGCAGCAGACACAGGAACAGGGTGCAAGATAGTTTCCAAAAAGCTCTCATACGCGACAGTATACCAAAGGGAACGACATTTTGTAAAGCCATGATTCCGTTCCTCTGGATTAAATCAAGCAAATATTTACCGCTGCCGAGAACCAAAAGCGCGGTGTGACCGCGCGAACTCACCCGGCGAAGAAAGAACGGCAAGCTGATACTCTGTCAAATCCAGCGACATGTGCGGTGGATTTGACACCGCACGGCTCTTGCCGCTCGGTGACCCGTCAGGGGCATAGGCAAGAGCCGCAGGCGAAGCGAAGGCGGAGCCCAGTCTGTTGAAATCGGAGATTTCGACAGACTGAATCCGTTATGGCTGCTCGATGACGGTGATGCAGACCCGGTCCGGGCCGGTGAAGGACAGGCACCGCAGGTCCGTATAGGGGTCCCGGTGGAACTCGCCCACCTCGATGCCGTTCTTTTCCAGGCGCTTCTTGATCTTCACCAGGTTCCGGGCGGAGATGGTCAGGTACTGGACCGGGATCATCTTCTTTTTATTGAAGCAGATGATCTCCACCTGGGAGCTGCCCATGACCAGCAGGAAGCGGGTGTCGATGTCGTCCAGGCTCATGACCTGCTTCTTCACCCGAAAGCCCAGCTTGTCCACATAGAAGTCCCACACCGCCTCCTCGTAGGTGGCCAAAAGGGTGGTGCGGGAAAGGCCTATCTTCCGGGCGAAGGGGTACAGGGTCATGTGCCGGGCGTGGCGCCGCCAGCGATGGTAGGACTTCAGCTCCCGCCGCCAGTCGGGGTGGGTCACCACGTAGGCGATGGAGATGAACAGCATCTGCCCGATGAACCCGCCCAGGGTGTTGGACAGCAGATCGTCGAGATCGTAGAAGCCCCGGCGGAAGATGAGCTGCAGGTTCTCCGTGGCCAACGACAGGATGAAGCAGGCCACCACGGGCCGGACGCGGGCGTTGGCGCGGAACCAGCCGAACACGTAGGGCAGCAGATACCCCATGGGCACGAAGAGCATGATGTTGAGGTACACCTGGGCGATGTCCTGGGGCCGGATGATCTCCACATGGGAGAGCCCCTCCGTCAGCCCCTCCGTGAACACGGTCTGCAGGATGTCCACCAGGCCCCGATCGGTCTCCACCGCGTTATAGAGGTCCTGGAAGGGGGCCACATGGACCTGGTAGGATTCGGTGGTGGTCCGGGAGAAGAACGCGATCACGAGGAAGGCCGCCACGTACAGCAAAAACACCGCGTACAGCACCAGCTGCCGAAGCCTCAGCAGGGCGTCGGCGTTGGCGTTGGTGCTGAGACCGTGCTGCAGGTTCAAACCGAGCTTCCGGCAGACCCGCCGGTCGATATAGGGCAGCAGCACGATGAACACCGCCACGGCGGCGGTGACGGCCAGCAGGGTGATGGGATGGTTCACATAGATCGTCATGGGTACAGTATACGCGAAAAAAGGCCCGTTGACAATATGTTTGGGCATAAGAAAGCCCCGCAAAGGCGGGGCAAAGGGATGGATGGACAAAAGCAATGACTTATGCGCGCTCGATGAGGCCGTAGTTGCCGTCCTTGCGGACATAGAGCACGTTCACTTCGCCGGTCTCGGCATTCTCGAACACGAAGAAGGAATGGCCCAGCATCTCCATCTGGAGCATGGCCTCCTCCTCGCTCATGGGCCGGATATCAAACTTCTTGGTACGCACGATCCGGGGCGTGAAGGCTTCCTTCTCCTCCGCTGCCACCGGAGCATAGTCCGCGATGACCTCGCCGGTATGACGCCGGCGCTCCTGGCGGGTGCGATACCGCTGAACCTGTTTTTCCAGCTTGTACACCACGTTGTCCAAAGACGCGTACATGTCGCCGGAGGTCTCCTCCGCCCGGACGATGCGGCCTTCATAGGGAACGGTGACCTCCACGATGTGGCGGTTCTTCTCTACGGAAAGACTCACCTGGGCTTCTGCATCCTGGGGGAAGAACTTGGAGAGCTTGTTCAGCTTCTTCTCCGCGGTCTCCCGCATGTAGTCGGAGACTTCGAGGTTTTTTCCGGAAATGGAAATACGCATATCTTTCACTCCCTCTGGCGCGTTCTTATCGTTTCCACGCGCCTATCAGTATATTACCACAGAATCCCGTTCTTGTCCTGGCCTTTTTGAAAAAACTTTTTGCTTTTTCAAATCGTTCACTTTTCGCCAAAAACAGGCGGGGCGGTCTTGATTCTCGGGCCGATCTGTCGTATACTATATACCAATTATTTTCCATCGTCCCTCTGTGGCGACATAAAAAGAGGTAATTCCATGAATTTTGTGTTTATTTCCCCCTACTTCCCCCACACCTACTGGAACTTCTGCGACCGGCTGAAGAAAAACGGCGTGAACGTGCTGGGCATCGGCGACGCCCCCTACGACAGCCTGGAGGGGAATCTGAAGGCGGCGCTGACGGAGTATTACCGGGTGGACACCCTGGAGAGCTACGAGCAGGTCTTCAAGGCCGTGGCCTTCTTCTCCTTCAAATACGGGAAGATCGACTGGCTGGAAAGCAACAACGAGTACTGGCTCATCCAGGACGCCAAGCTCAGGACCGACTTCAACATCACCACCGGCGTGAAGTATGAGGAGATCGGCTCCTGGAAGCATAAGTACGGCATGAAGCCGGTCTACGCCTCGGCGAACATCCCCACCGCCCGGTCCCACCTGGTCACGGACGAAGCAGCGGCCAAAGCCTTCCTCAGCGACATCGGCGGCTACCCCGTCATCGTGAAGCCCGACGTGGGCGTGGGCGCGGCGGACACCTGGAAGCTGGAGAGCGACGCTGACCTTGCCGACTTCTTTAAGAACAAGCCCGACGTGCCCTACGTGATGGAGGAGTTCATCTACGGGGACATCTATTCCTATGACGCCGTGGTGGATTCAAAGAGCGAGGTGCTGTTCGAGAACTCCGCCGTGTTCCCGCCCTCCATCGCGGACCTGGTGAACAACGACTTGGAGCTCGCCTACTATACGCTGAAGGAGGTGCCCCCCGCCCTCCAGGAGCTGGGCCGCCGGACCGTGAAGGCCTTCAAGGTCAAGAGCCGGTTCGTCCACTTCGAGTTCTTCCGCCTGACGAAGGCCCGCAAGGGCCTCGGGGAGGTGGGCGACTTCGTGGCGCTGGAGGTGAACATGCGGCCCGCCGGCGGGTACACCCCGGACATGATGGACTACGGCCACGCCACGGACGTGTACCAGATCTGGGCGGACATGATCACCGCTGACAGGCGGCTCCTGCCCCCCAGCGGTCAGGACCACTGGTGCGTGTACGCCAGCCGCAAGGACTCCCGCACCTATAAACACACCCACGAGGAGATCCTGGAGAAGTACCGGGATCGGATCACCATGTGCGAGCGGATGCCCGAGATCATGTGGGCCACCATGGGCTGCATGATGTACATGGCCCACGCCTACAGCGAGCAGGAGGTCCGGGAGTTCATCCAGTTCGTTCAGGAATGGGCCTGAGGAGAAAAGCGATGCAGGAATGGTATGATCGTCAATACAGTCCCATTCTGAACCGGGACATGGAGCATGCCCTGATCGGTCACGACGGGAAGCTGTGCCTGGCCTTCGCGCCCCAGAACGGGCACACCTGGGACTTTCGCAACTTCGGCATGGTGGAGACCGTGCGCCCCTGGATCGACGCGGGGCGGCTGAAGATATTGCTGGTGGACAGCATCGACGAGGAGACCTGGTCCGACGAGCACGGGGACGGCCGGTATCGGATCGAGCTGCAGGAGCGCTGGTTCCACTACGTCATGGAGGAGCTGCTGCCCCAGTACCTCGGCTGGGACCAGAAGGCCATGGCCACGGGCTGCAGCATGGGCGGGGTCCACGCGGCCAACGCCTTCTTCCGGCGGCCGGACCGGTTCGACACGCTGATCTCGCTGAGCGGGCTCTTCGACGCCAGCCACTTCTTCCATGGGTACATGGACGATCTCGTGTACGCCAACTCTCCCATCCACTTTTTGCCCAACATGCCCACCGACCATCCCTGGATGGACCTGTATCGGCAGGGGAACATCATCTTCTGCTGCGGGCAGGGGGCCTGGGAAGACGATATGCGCCGCGATTCCCACGCCCTGGATGTGATCCTCACGGAGAAGGGCGTGCCCCACTGGGCGGACTTCTGGGGCTACGACGTGAACCACGACTGGCCCTGGTGGAAGAAGCAGCTGCCGTATTTCATGGGGCACGTGCTGGGTTGATTTGAATTGTTTTTCTTTTGCCGCTTTTTCTCTTTGGACAAAGAGAAAAAGCGGCGTAAAAAGAGAAACTTAACCATGTTAATAGGGAATACAGCCAAGCCATACTCCCTTCTGAAAGTTCTTTGGCACCACCTTTCTTTCAAGAAAAGGTGGTTTGCTTTACATGAACACCTATTTTCTCCCCAAACAGCTCATGATCCTGAGGAGCTGCTGCATATCGAGGCCGTTGTTCTCCGGCGGCTTTTTGGGGGGTGGCGAGGCGCCGGGAAAGCTCCTCAGCGAGGGTTGGCGGCAGCAGCGGGCCCACGCAGCGCACGTACTGCTCCACGCCCAGGCGGCCCCGCTCCGCCCGAACTTGCTCTGCGAGGACCAAGGCGCAGGTCAACGGGTGCGGCGGCGGCGAGGGGGGCCCTGCGGGGCAGTCGGGTCGGTTTTGATTCATAAATCCGTTCATATCTCCATTCTATGCACCCCTCCCCGCCCTTGCCACAGGGCATCCTTTGGGAAACCGGTGCATAGACTGATAGCAAAGGGGGTGATCCCAACGACGCCGGAGGAGATGGAACGGTTTTTGCAGCAGCGACAGAACAGCGGCGAGGACGCGCTCATGGACGAGCTCAAGCGCATGACCAAGGAGCAGGAGCAGGCGGGCCAGATGTCCCCCACCCGCATGGAGGAGATCTATCAAACCCTCTCCCCCTACCTCACCGACCGCCAGCGGGAGAAGATGCGGGAGGTCATACGAAGGCTGAAGGAATGAACGTGTCATCGGTGTGAATCTTTTGTCAGTATGGTTTATCCGCCCTTTACGGGGGCGGATTTTTGTGGTATACTTGCATATTGAAAAAGTATGCGGCGGCATACTGCCACGAAAGGTATTGAAACTGAATGGGATTTTTAGATAAACTGCTGGGCAACACCAGCGAAGCGAAGCTGAAGAAGATGCGGCCGGTGGTGGCCAGGATCAACGGCCTCGAGCCACGATACCAGGCCATGACCGACGAGGAGCTGCGGCAGCAGACGGCCCTGTTCAAGGAGAGGCTCGCAAAGGGCGAGACATTGGACGACCTCTTGCCGGAGGCCTTCGCCGTGGTGCGGGAGGCCGCGGTGCGGACCGTGGGCATGCGCCACTTCGACGTGCAGCTCCTGGGCGGCATGGTCCTCCACCAGGGCCGGATCGCCGAGATGAAGACCGGCGAGGGCAAGACGCTGGTAGCCACTCTCCCCGCCTATCTCAACGCCCTGACCGGCAAGGGCGTCCACATCGTCACGGTCAACGACTATTTGGCCAAGCGCGACGCCCAGTGGATGGGCAAGATCCACCGCTTTCTGGGGCTCACCGTGGGCTGCATCGTCCACGACCTGGACTCCGACGAGCGGCGGGCGGCCTACGCCTGCGACATCACCTACGGCACCAACAATGAGTTCGGCTTCGACTACCTGCGGGACAACATGGTGGTCTACAAGGAGAATATGGTGCAGCGGGAGCTGAACTACGCCATCGTGGACGAGGTGGACTCCATCCTCATCGACGAGGCCCGGACCCCCCTCATCATCAGCGGTCAGGGAGAGGAGAGCTCCGACATGTACCGGGAGGCGGACCGGTTCGTCCGCCGGCTCACCCGGGGCGAGGACATCAAGGATATCAGCAAGTCCGACCAGCTCATGGGCGTGGAGCAGGAGGACAGCGGCGACTACATGGTCGACATCCGCCGCCGCACGGTCCAGCTCACGGCCCAGGGCATCGAGAAGGCCCAGAAATACTTCAACGTTGAGAACCTGTCGGACGTGGAGAACACGGAGCTGAACCACTACATCAAGCAGGCTTTGCGGGCCCACTCCCTGTTCACCCGGGACAAGGACTACGTGGTCCAGGACGGCCAGGTGCTGATCGTGGACGAGTTCACGGGCCGTCTCATGATCGGCCGCCGGTACAACGAAGGCTTGCATCAGGCCCTGGAAGCTAAGGAAGGCGTGAAGGTGGAACGGGAGAACAAGACCTTGGCCACCATCACCTTCCAGAACTACTTCCGCATGTTCCACAAGCTGGCGGGCATGACCGGCACGGCCAAGACCGAGGAGGACGAGTTCACCGCCATCTACGGTCTCGACGTGGTGGAGGTCCCCACCAACAAGCCCTGCATCCGCCAGGATATGGCGGACGTGGTCTACACCACCGAAGCGGGCAAGTTCAAGGCCGTGGTGGACGAGATCGTGGCGGTCCACAGGACCGGGCGGCCGCTGCTCGTCGGCACCATCAGCGTGGAGAAAAGCGAATATCTGTCCGACAGGCTGAGCCGGGCGGGCATCCCCCACCAGGTGCTGAACGCCAAATATCACGCCAAGGAGGCCCAGATCGTGGCCCAGGCGGGCAAGCTGAACGCGGTGACCATCGCCACCAACATGGCGGGCCGCGGCACGGACATCCTGCTGGGCGGTAACCCGGACTTCCTGGCCCGCCAGGCCCTCATGCGGGACGGCCTGGAGGACGACCTCATCGAGGAGGCCACGGGCCACGCAGAGACCGAGGACGAGAATATCCTGAACGCCCGGAAGAAGTATAAGGAATACTACGACGCCTTCAAGGCGGAGACGGATCAGGAGCACGAACAGGTGGTTGCCCTGGGGGGCCTCCACATCATCGGCACCGAGCGCCACGAGAGCCGCCGCATCGACAATCAGCTGCGGGGCCGGGCCGGCCGTCAGGGAGACCCGGGCCTCCCCATCGAAAG
The DNA here is from genome assembly GCA_902768995.1 of uncultured Eubacteriales bacterium. Taxonomy (GTDB): domain Bacteria; phylum Bacillota; class Clostridia; order Christensenellales; family CAG-138; genus RUG472. The sequence continues at coordinate 15,633 of CACXNN010000018.1, forward strand.
CGGCATCGTCACCAAGCAGATCGAGAGCGCCCAGAAGCGGGTGGAGATGACCAACTTCGACACCCGGAAGAACGTGCTGCGATACGACGACGTGATGAACAAGCAGCGGGAGATCATCTACGGCCAGCGCCGCCAGGTGCTCATGGGCATGGACATGCACGACAGCTTCCTGATCGTCAACGCCTACTGCCCCAAGGAGAGCCACGACAGCGACTGGAACCTCTCCCTGGTCAGCAAGGAGATCTGCGACCTCTGCGCCGCGCCGCCCGAGGACATCTTCGCCGGGTTCGACAAGAAGCGGCCCTCCCACAACGACCTCAAGGACATCTGCCGGGCCTACATCGACCGGAAGCTGGCCGATAAGGACGCGGAGCTGAAGGGCGCGGGCATCGACCTCCACGAGGTGGAGCGGGTGGTGCTCCTGAGGACCGTGGACACCCACTGGATGGACCACATCGACGCCATGGACCAGCTGCGGCAGGGCATCGGCCTAAGGGCCTACGCCCAGAAGGACCCGGTGGTGGCCTACACCAACGAGGGCTTCGAGATGTTCGACACCATGGTGGCCCAGATCCGGGAGGAGGCCGTGAAGGGCCTGTTGCGGGTGGCGGTCCGCAAGGCGCCCGTGGTGCGCCAGCAGGTGGCCAAGCCTGTAGATACCCCCGCCCCCGAAGGGAACGCCCCCAAGAAGAAGCTGGCCGCGGAGAAGATCGGCCGGAACGATCCCTGCCCCTGCGGCAGCGGAAAGAAGTACAAGAACTGCTGCGGCAGGAACGCGAAATAAAGTAGGGAGAATAAGACGATGGTCGTATTGGACGAATACAAATTCAAGCTTGGCGAGCTCAGCAAGACCCTGGAACAGGCCAACGCCCAGATGCGCCCCGAGGAGCTGCAGACGGAGCTGAAGGGCCTGGAGGACCAGATGAGCGCCGCCGACTTCTGGAACGACGTGGACGCCGCCAACAAGGTGACCCAGCGGGTCAAGAGCATCAAGGGGAAGCTGGAGCGCCTGGACAAGCTCAACGGCAACCGGGAGGACATCCAGACCCTCATCGAGATGGCCGAGGAGGAGGACGACGAGAGCATCATCGAGGAGATCAAGACGGAGCTGGACGAGCTCGACAAGAAGGTCTCCGCCCTGCGGCTCGAGATGCTCCTCAAGGGGCCCTACGACGCCTATAACTGCGTGTTGAGCCTTCACGCGGGAGCCGGCGGCACCGAGGCCCAGGACTGGACGGAGATGCTGTACCGCATGTACAGCCGCTACTGCGAGCGCCGGGGCTGGTCCGTGAAGGAGATCGACCTGCTCATGGGCGACGACGCGGGCATCAAGTCCGTCACCTTCGAGGTGGACGGGGAGAACGCCTACGGGTACCTGAAGGCGGAGAAGGGCGTGCACCGGCTGGTCCGCATCTCCCCCTTCGACGCCAATGCCCGGCGGCACACCTCCTTCTCCTCCCTGGACGTGACGCCCATCTTCGACGACGACAGCAACGACATCAAGATCGACCCGGAGGATTTGAGGGTGGATACCTACCGGTCCGGCGGCGCCGGCGGCCAGAACGTGAACAAGGTCTCCTCCGCCATCCGCATCACCCACATCCCCACGGGCATCGTGGTCCAGTGCCAGAACGAGCGAAGCCAGCTCCAGAACAAGGAGATGGCCATGCGCATTTTGAAGGGCCGCCTGCTGGAGCTCCAGGAGCGGGAACGGGAGGCTCAGATGGCCGAGCTGAAGGGCGTCATGAAGAAGATCGAATGGGGCAGCCAGATCCGCTCCTACGTCTTCCAGCCCTACACCCTGGTGAAGGACCACCGGACCGGCGTGGAGAATAGCAACATCCACGCCGTCATTGACGGGGATTTAGACGAAATGTTTGCCGCCGTGAATTGGCGACGGAGGCGGAAGGCGGAGAAGTCACTCACCGCTTGGGTCAAGACGTATTGCATTGGGCTACTCCTAGAGGATGCACCGCCACCGCTAGGCGAGAAGGTCTTGGAACAGATGCAAGGGGCTCTTACATCCCGTCAAAATTACTGTATTCTTATGGGACGGGGAAGCGGGAAGACGAGCTACATGGAATGTGCCGCCTTGTATGCGATAGCAACAGGTCTGCAAAAGTACGTTGTGATTGTCTCTGCAAACCAGGTCGGGGCAAACAACATCCTTGCGGACATCTTTAGGGCGGTTGCGGA
>CACXNN010000019.1 GCA_902768995.1 uncultured Eubacteriales bacterium
TTGACGATCTGGACGCAGCCGATCACGTCGTGAAGGTTGTTGAGGGGCACGCAGATCATGGTCTTGGTGACGAGACCGTTGTCGTCGAAGACGGTGCCGTCGAATCGAGCGTCCGAGGCCGCGTCCGTGACCATGACGGACTTGCCCGTCTTGGTCACGATCCCCTCGATGCCCAGGCCGTTCTCCACCGTGATGTTGGACACGTCCGCCGGCCCGATATGAAAGAGGGGGCTCAGCCGGTCCGTCTTGGGGTCCAGGAGCCAGATGGCCCCGGCCTCGCTGTTCAGGGTGTTGACGATGATCTCCAAGCTCCCGGAGAGGGCGTCGTCCAGACTTTCCACCTCCAAAAGCTGTTCCATGATCTGCCAGGTCGCTTTGGCGAATCGTTTTTCCTCTGCCATGGTTTCACGTCTCCTTATGGGTCAAAATACTTTGTTCGTTCCTCGGGGTCACTGCCCGAGCAGGGCGTATACGTTGGGCAGCTCCTTCATCTGCGCCCGGGGCAGGCCCAAGATCTCCCCCAGCTGAAAGATGGCGAACCGGTCGTGCTGCAAAAAGGCGTCCATCGACGGCTGGGTATCGAAGCAATAGTTGCCGATGAGCCGGGCGTGGTAGCCCTGCTGCTGCTCGTAGATGGCGGCCAGGGCGTTGTAGAGGGCCTGGCCCCACCGCTGATGGTAGGAGGAGGTGACGATGGTCATGGACTCCACCCCCTGATCCTTCATGATGGCGAAGGTGTTCACGGCGTTCTCTGCCGTGGTCATGGCCCGCTCGTCCGTGAAGATGCGGCTTTCCTCGATGCCGCAGACCTCCACCAGGTACTGCTTCATGAGCCCGGCCTCCGTGTGCTTCTCCGGGTTGTTGGGGCCCGTGGCGCCGCCGGAGCAGACCAGGATGGTGTTGGGGAAGGACCGGGCCGCCGCGGCCGCCGCTTCGCACCGCCCCTTGAGCTCGTCGGTCATCTCCCCGTCCTGAAGCTCGTAGCCCAGGACCACGAAGGCGTGGGTCCTTTCGTCGGGGATGCCCGCCTCAGCGAGCTCTGGGGCGAGATCCCCCTCCCCGTGGCAGCACAGGGCGTAGGCCGGGTCCAGATAGACCTGCCGCCAGTGGTCCGCGATGGCCTTGGCCACGGGGTAGTCCCCTTCGCTGACCGCCTGGACGGCGGAGAGATCCGCCTCTATATGGGCCTTGTCCTCCGACCCGGGCTGCTCGTAGGCCGTCAGCAGGTCCGCCAACAGCTGGCAGAGGACTTCCCCCCGCCGGGCCTCAAAGTAGGCCGCCACCCGGTCGGAAAGGTTTTGTTTCAGGTTCATGAAGAAGAACAGGTAGTCGTACACATGGTAGGCCCCCGCCGGGAACAGGTCCAGGCCCGGAGGATAGTCCCCCGCCGCCACGTCCGTCACCACCAGCTGGCCCCGGTCGCCGATGTACGCGCCGCACAGGGCCGGGATGGGCTCTGCCCCGGTGCTCATGACCGCGCCCAAGTTTTCTGAGCGGTCCGCCGGTGTTTCGTCCGTTTTCCAGTTCAGGGGGTTGATGGACAGGGTCTTCACCCCCGCCGGGAGGATGATGGTCTCGGTCAGGGACCCGTCCTCGCAGTCGAAGCTCACCACCGTGCCCAGGTCCTTTTCTCCCTGGGCGGGCACGATCTGGGGATAGGCTTGGGTATCCGCTTCCGTCACCCGCCAGCCGATGGCGAACACGGTGACGAGCCGCGCCCGAAGGGCCTCGCCCTCCGCCGTGTCCCCGAAGAACTCCTTCAGCAGCTCCAAACACATCTCGGAGCCCTGGGAGAACCCGGCCAGGACCAGGGGCCTGCCGCCGTTCTCGTGATCGAGATACCAGCGGAAGGCGGCGGAAACGTCGGCGTAGGCCACGGCCTTGGTCTTCTCCCGCTCCGCCTCGGGGAGCCGGTAGGCGCCGGCGGACATCTGGCGATAGTAGGGGGAGTAGAGCCGCCCCACGTCCTCATAGATGCCCTTCTCCATGTCCAGGGCACTGACGAACCGGCCCTTGAGCTTGTCGTTCAGGTCGTAGGCGTTTCGCTCGCTCCGGGTGTCCACCAGGGGGCAGACGAGGAACACGTCCACGTCCTTGTCCTCGCCCAGGGCGAAGTAGGCCCAGGACGCGGGGTCGCCGTAGTCGGGCCCCGCCGGTTCCGCCGTGGGCGCGGGCGTAGGCGCGGCCGTGGGCGCGAAGGTCGGTTCCGCTGTCTTGGGCGGCTCGGCGGTCGCCGCAGGGGCGGCGGGAACGGCGGCCACAGCCGCCTTGCCCTGATGCTCTCGATATACGCTGACGCCGATGGCCGCCACCAGGGCGACGGCCAGGATCAGCAGGCCTATCCGTTTTCCTGTCTTCATAGTCCCTTCCCGTGCCTCAGTTGTACAGCATCATGTCCGTCCGCCCGATGGCGAAGGCGGTCAAAAAGATGGCGTCCAGATACTTTTCCCGGGTCCAGATGCGGAAGAACCCGGGGGCAGGCATCTTGGTGAGGACGCCGCCTTCGTCCTCCTCGTGGACCTTCCGGCCGGTGCTGACGATCCGGGCGATCTCCTCCTCGTCCCGATAGAGGGTGTAGGCCCACTTGAGGCCGTCGAGACCCGTCTCGATCCGGATGCCGTTCCTGTGGAGGGTCTTCCACACGTCCTTGCCGTCCAGGGGGAAGGAGGAGTGGTTGTCCAGGGCGAAGAGGCCGTCGGAGCTCTGGGTCAGGGTCTTGCCCACGGAATACTGCTTCTCGGCGCCGTGCTCCCGGTCCTTGAAGGTGTAGAGGGAGTCCCCCACCAGGGAGAACTTGTCGCACACCGCCTCGTAGAGGAGGTTTCGATCGGCGTCCTCCAGATGGCAGGTGCCCTTGGCCGTGCCCAGGTCGGTGAGGAAGTAGACTTCCCGCTCCTCCGCAAGCTTATGGGAGGGCCGGAACAGGGGCTGAGGTGCGCCGCCCACGGCCTTGTCCGCCTTCACCTCGCTGCGCTGCTGGCCGTTCTTCACCATGGTGAAGACGGAGACGGCGATCAGCGCCGCGCCGATGAGGATGAGATACAGGGAGAAGCCCAGGGAGGCCGAGCGCACGGTGGCGGGATCGGCGGGGTCGTACTTGACCTTGATTTCTTTGCCCACCTCGTAGCTGGGGGAATAGCTGTCCAGGGCCTCGGTGTACACCGTGCCGTCCGCCGTATAGGTCACGTAGGCGATGTAGTGCTTGTCGTTGGGATCGGCGCTGACGAAGGTCTCGTCCTCCTCGATGCGCTCGATGGTGGCGGTGGTGCTTGTAAAGCCCTTGGTGGCGAAGAAGCCCGTGTACACGCCCACGGCCAGCGCCGCCAGGGCGAGGAGCATCAGCAGGGCCGCCAGCACCTTGGGGGGCAGGATCAGCCAGGGTTTGAAGATTCGTGAAGATTTCATCAGGGGTATCCTCCTTATCTTTACCAGAGCAGATCGATATCGGATGCGATATCAGCGATGCCGTCCACCTCCACCTTCTGCACGGTCATGGGCCGGAACAGCTCGTCCAGCACGGCGTCGTAGTCCTCCCGCTCGGGCACCTTCTCGTTCATGTACACGGTGTAGGAGAACAGGCCGTTGTTCATATAGAACTGGGTGTCGTCCCAGAAGCTGTAGCCCATGCCGTACTCGAAGCCCATGTCCAGCAGCTCCTGGCCGGTCTTGCCCACCAGGGCGTCCAGCTCCGCCTGGGAGAGCCGGCAGGCGGACAGGTCTCCCACCCGGGTGACGGGCAGCGGGCTCAGCAGGACTTGCTGCTTGTCGTCCCGTTCCTCGTCGAAAAAGTCGATGGCGTTCAGCTGCACTGCCATCTCCGGGGGGATGGCCCCCTCCACCCGGTAGCAGGCGCCGTCCTTTTCGAAGGCGGCGACGTACAGGGCATCGGACATGCTGGCACCGTAGGAGGGAGTGTTCCCCTCGTCGTCAGTCTGGTTCAGCACGGCGAAGACGTCGGCCAAAACCTTGAAGGGGCTGTCCTCCAGAGGGATCTCGGGGATCGTATAGAAGACCGCCTCGCCCCCCTCATCGAGCAGGCCCTCCTCGTCGAACTGGACCGGGTCCGCCGCAGAGTCAATCGGGGCGGCGGTCGGTTCGGCGGTCGGGGCGGCGGTGACAGCCGGGGCGGCGGTGGCCGCCGGGGCGGGCTTTTCCGCTTCCTTCTCGGCGCAGGCGACCGCGCTCAATATCAGCAGGGCGGCCAGCAGGATCGTCAACAGTTTTTTCATAGCGGAGTCTCCTTCGATTTCTGTGGTCGATTATTCGATGGTCAGGATATCCGAGAAGCCGGTGACCTCGAAGATCTCCAGGATCATCTCATTAGCGTTTTTCACCTTCATGGTCCCCTGCCGGTTCATGGTCTTCTGGGCGCTCAACAGCATCCGGAGGCCTGCGGAGGAGATATAGTCCAGCTTTTCAAGATCGAAGGTCAGCGCATCCACCCCGGGCAAAGCTTCCTTCAGGACCGCCTCCAGCTGGGGCGCGGTCATGGTGTCCAAACGGCCCTCCAGGGCCAGCGTCAGGGCGTTCCCGTTCCTGTTCTGTTCGATATTCATAGGTGTATCTCCTTTCCACACGCTTTCTCTATGACCGTCTCCACGGCGTCGCCCCGGATCAGAAGCTGCCGTGCATGTTCTCCAGGGTGTCGATCACCACGACGCAGTCCGGCTGCACCTGCTGCAATATCAGCTTCATGATGTTCTCCGGTACCGCCACGCAGCCGCCGGTGTAGGGCTTCAGCGGGCCCATGCAGTGGAGGAAGATGGCGGAGCCCCGACCGGGCGTGCCCTCCTCGTTGAAGCTGATGTTCAGGCAGTACTGGTACTGGTACTCGTAGTCCACGATATGCTCGCTGTCGTCCATCAGGAGGTTGGGGCAGTCCTTGATGTCCACCATCTCGTTGTAGTGCTGGCCGGGGTCGCCGGACCAGTAGGTGTCCTCGTCCACCTGGATGTAGGGGATGGCGCAGCCGGGGTCGGGCGCGATGCCGAAGGCCTTGTTGAAGCGGTAGACCCCGATGGGCGTCTGCCCGCAGCCCTCCCGATGATCCTGGTCCAGGCAGAGGCCGTTCTTGCCCACGAAGCCGGGCGTGGACAACAGCTGCTTCCAGTTCCCGTTCTCGTCCCGCTGATGCAGGGAGATGGTGGCGGTCGTCAGCTCCATGCCCATGCCGGCAACCACGAACAGCTGCTTGGCGTCCCGGGCGGCGGGCAGGTCGACCACCCACTGGGGGGAATCGATCACGTGCTGGATATCGGCGTGCAGCCCGTTCGCCGCGGCCGCGCCCTCCGTCGCCGTCTCTGCCTTTGTTCCCGCGCAGCCGGCGCCCACAAGCAGCAGGGCGGCGACCGCTAAACATACGATTTTTTTCATGAGTCCTTATCCTTTCCTATTCTATATCAATCTGGCGTTTGTCCTGTGCTTCGGATGGTACTTGAGCCGCACCGGCTGTCCCACTGCAAGATCGGATCGGGGGTTGGACAGGAGCCCTTCCACTTCCGCCCCGTCCTCCGTGCGGTATCTTGCATAGCAGTGGAGGGTCACGTCGTCAGGACCGCCCACGTCCTCGATGCGGGAGATCACGCCGTCGGCTTCGATCCCGTTTTCCTCGATCTGCTTCTTCATCCTGCGGGAGACGAGACAGATCGCCGCGCAGACCGCCAGCAGGCCGGCCCATAAGAGGATGCCTTTCGTGTCCATGCGCCTTTCCCTCCTTAGCCCGGAAAGCTGTCCAGGGAGCCGTGCTCCTCGATCCAGACGAACTTTTCCCAGTCAGGCTGGTCCAAGAAGGCCCTGGCCACGGCGTAATGATGGGCTTTCCCCGCCTCGCTGTTCATGGCTTTGCTGTAGACGTCGTCGCCCACGCAGGCCCTGAAAAACCGCAGGGATTCCTTTCGGTACCGGAAGCCGGGCTTGTATACCCCCAGGGTACACTCGGCGCCGCGGACCGATCCGAGCCGATCTGGGGCAAGCTCCCGGACAGCATCGTGCTTTGTCATTGCCGTTCTCCTTCTTCTGCCCGATGCGGGACCGGGCGTGATACGCTACAACCATCCAGCATGCATTGTAGCTGACGCTGTCCAAAGGATGTCCAAAGAAAAACCGCCCTTCTCAAAAACGGAGAAGGACGGTCTGCCCTGTGTATTGGGGTCAATTTTTGTTCGTTGCGTTCCAGAAGAGGATGCCCTCCGTCATGCTGGCCCAGGGATAGGCGCTCATGTACTCCCCCCGGTAGGCGTTGATGGTGTCGCTGTCGCCGGAATAGAACAGGTATGCGTCGCAGACGAAGGTGTCCGGCCTGACCCGCAATATCCCCTTCTCCATCTCCAGAATCGCAGAGATGCCGTATGCCTGCAGCGTCTCCCGAAGGGAGCGGATATACACGTCCAGCTGCTTCTGCTGCTTCCGGTCATAGGGCCGATCCTCCCACACGGCCGCGAACAGCTCCGCCCGGGAGACCCCGGCCCCCTGCCTGTCCACCAGATAGGCCAAAATCTCCTTGCTCTTGGCCAGCTTGAAGCCGATGGGTTTGCCGTCCACGTAGACGTCGAAATTGCCGAAGGTCTTGATCCGGATATGCTCCGGCGCGGACGGGTGCCTTTCGCCGCACAGGTAGCGGACCTCCGCCGCCAGCTTTTCCAGGGGCACCGGTTTTAAAAGATACCCGGCTGGGCGCACCGCGTAGGCGTCGAAGGCGTACTCCTTGTACGCGGTCAGAAACAGGATGGCCGTCTGAGGGTGCATCTCCTTGATCCGCGCCGCCAGGGTGATGCCGTCCAGCCTGGGCATGTTGATATCCAGCAGCGCCAGGTCCGCCGGATGGTCCCGGAGCCAGTCCAGCGCCGCCTGCCCATCGGTAAAGCCGCGGACGTCGTCGATTTCCTCCAGGCGCGCGCACTGGCCCAGGGTGTACTCCACCGCCAGCGGTTCGTCGTCCACACAGATCGCTCTCATATCCTCACTCCTTTTGGCCGCCGGGCACCCGGTCCGGGATCAGCAGCGTGACGGCCGTGCCCCTGCCGATCTCGCTCTGCAGGACCATGGTCCCGCCGCACATCTCTTTGACGCGGTCCCGCACGTTCCGAAGGCCGATATGGGTCCCTTCCGAAAGCGTCTTGGCCTTGGGATCGAAGCCCGCGCCGTTGTCCTCCACCGTGATCCGATGCATGTCCCCTTCGCGCAGGGTGGATATGGTCACCACCCCGTCCGCCCGGCCTCGCACGCCGTGGCGGATGGCATTCTCCACCAGGGGCTGGATGGTCAGGGCCGGGACCTCAACGGCCTCGTCCTCGATCCGGTAGACCACACGGATGTTGGGGAACCGGAGGGATTCGATCTGGGCGTACAGCCGGGTATGCTCCAGCTCCTTGGTGATGGGGATCAGCCCCACCTGGTCCAGGGACTCCAGGTTTTGCCTGAGATACGTGCTGAAATCCTCCAACGTCCTGTCTGCTAGGGGCGGGTCCTTGGCGTAGAGGGCCCGGATGGTATTGAGGGCGTTGAACAGGAAGTGGGGCTGGATCTGGGTCATCATGATCTGGATGCGCTGGGCCGCCATCAGATCCCGCTCGTGCTGGCGGACGAACTGCAGGTGGAGCCAGATGTAATAGAACACGCTGCCCACGGTGATGGCGACGGTCAAAAACGAGATGGGCAGTTGCCCTTCCTTCACGCGGTAATCCAACGCCACGGAAGCCACGATCATGCAGAAGACGAAGACGGGTATCCACAGGCTCCACTTTCCGTTGTCGCGGCGGTTGCGTACGGCCTCCCAAAGCAGCACGCCCAACAGGACCATGCTGCACAGGATGCAGGACGGGGCCAGGGGGCCGCCGTGATAGGAGTTCCCCTCGTCGATCCAGAAGCTGAGGGGGGAGAACAGGGCCGAAAGATAGACGGCCGCGTTGATCCCCGCCAGGACCCACCAGGGCCAGAGCTTCCTCTTTTTCTCATGCACGATGTAGAGGAACAGGATCAGGATCACGGGCCGGACGGCGTACCCGTAGATCGTCAGCACCGTGCGCCAGTTCCCCCTGGGCTGGGCGACGGCGCAGCGGTATTCCAGCACGTTCTGCACGATCAGGCTGAGGCTCAACAGGACGATGAGCAGCATGACGCGGCGCCGCTCTCGACCGATGTAGGGGTCCACCCATACGGTGAAGCCCAGCCCGATCAACAGGAGCAGCAGCGGGGCCAGCACAGCCAGCGTTCCCAGATCCATGGTCATAGGCGTCTCCCCTCCATGCCGCATCGCCTTCCGGCATCACGATCTCACGATCACAGTATATCCGAATATCAGGATACCTGAAAGAAGGCGGATTGTAAATATTTTTCGCGCGGAGGGCCTTCATCCGCCGGACCCGGGCCGGGGGATCGGCGGCCTTGAGGGACTCGGTGCCGCTCTCGGCGCGGGCGAGCTGGGCCGTCGCCGCTTTTTCGCCGGATCTTGCGGCGGGCGGCGAAAAAAGCACGGGAAAGCGTGGATATATCATTCCTGTTCCTTGACACGGGGCGGGGAGATATGGTATAAATACTTGTGTTTTTCAACGCCGCCCCTTGCGACTGACGGGAGAATGCGGAGCACCGCAGAGGAACAGGGAGCGCCATATGTTGCCGACCGTCTGGGCATTGTTGAACCCGCTGGATTCAATATGCCCATCATTTCTTTTTTGGGGAGGAAACCGACATGAAAAAAGTTGCCATCGTCATGGGCAGCGACAGCGATCTGCCCGTTGCGCAGAAGGCTGTGGACACCCTCAAGGCCTTCGGCGTGCCCTTCGAGGCCCACGTCTTCTCGGCCCATCGGACCCCGGACCAGGCCCGGGACTTCGCCCGGAGCGCCCGGGAGAAGGGCTTCGGCGTGATCGTGGCCGCGGCGGGCATGGCCGCCCATTTAGCGGGCGCCATCGCCGCCAACACCACCTTGCCCGTCATCGGTATCCCCTGCAAGGGCGGGGCTCTCGATGGATTGGACGCCCTGCTTTCCACCGTGCAGATGCCCAGCGGCATCCCCGTGGCCACCGTGGCTTTGAACGGCGGCGTCAACGCCGCGCTGCTGGCTATCGAGATCCTGGCGGTGGAGGACGGCGAGCTGGCGAAGAAGCTGGCGGACAAGCGCCGGACCGACGCAGAAAACGTGCTGAAAAAGGACGCGGCCCTTTCGTCCGCGCTGCAATAGATATCGACAATTCTGATAAGGAGAACAGGCTATGAAACTCGTGTATACCGGCAAGACCAAGAACGTGTACGCTCTCGACAACGGCAACTACCTCTTGAAGTTCAAGGACGACTGCACCGGCAAGGACGGCGTGTTCGATCCCGGCGAGAACAGCATCGGTCTCACCATCGAGGGCGTGGGCGACGTGAACCTCAGGATGTCCATCTACTTCTTCGAGAAGATCAACGCCGCCGGCATCAAGACCCACTACGTGTCCGCGGATTTGGAGAACACCACCATGGAGGTCCTGCCCGCCAAGGTCTTCGGCAAGGGGCTGGAGGTCATCTGCCGCCACAAGGCCGTGGGCAGCTTCTACCGCCGCTACAGCGACTACGTGGCGCTGGGGGCGGACCTGCCCGCCTATGTGGAGACCACCTTCAAGAACGACGAGAAGGGGGACCCCCTGGTGACCAAGGACGGCCTTATCGTCCTGGGCGTCATGACGGCGGAGCAGTACGACGCCATCAAGGAGATGACGCAGCGCATCACCCAGATCGTGGCCGACGACCTCAAGGAGAAGGGCCTGGTCCTCTACGACATCAAGTTCGAGTTCGGCTACGACGCCGACGGCTCCGTCATGCTCATCGACGAGATCGCCTCCGGCAACATGCGGGTCTACAAGGACGGGGAATACATCGAGCCCATGACCCTCTCCAAGCTCTTCTTCGCCGAGGCGTGAGCCCATGGGAGGATTCTTCGGGATAACCTCCACACGGGAATGTCTGGGGGACGTGTTCTTCGGCACGGACTACCACTCCCACCTGGGCACCCGCCGAGGGGGCCTGGCCGCCTACGACCCCAAGGTCGGCCTGCAGCGGAAGATCCATAACATCGACAACGCCCCCTTCCGCACCAAGTTCGAGAAGGTGTTCCAGGAGATGCGGGGCGTCAGCGCCATCGGCTGCATCAGCGACACGGACCCCCAGCCCCTGCTGGTCCGGTCCCGCCTGGGCAACTACGCCATCTGCACCATCGGCGTCATCAACAACGCGGACAAGCTCATCCGGGACTGCCTGGAGCGGGAGGGGGGCTACTTCGACGCCATGACCGGCGGGCGGGTCAACAGCACCCAGCTCTTCTCCGCCGTCATGAGCCAGAAGACCGACTTTGCCGAAGGCATCCGCTACGCCCAGGAGCAGATCGAGGGCACCGCCTCCGTGCTGATCCTGAAGGACGACGGGAGCCTCATCGCCGCCCGGGACAGGGTGGGCCGGCTGCCCGTCCTCATCGGCAAGAGCGAGGACGGCTACGCCGTCTCCTTCGAGTCCTTCGCCTACCAGAAGCTGGGTTTCGAGGACGAGCGGGAGCTGGGCCCTGGGGAGATCGTGCACATCACCCCCGCCGGCATCACCCAGTTGGTGCCCCCCGGCCCTAAGAAGCGTATCTGCTCCTTCCTGTGGAGCTACTACGGCTACCCCACCTCCAGCTACGAGGGGGTCAACGTGGAGGCCATGCGCTACCGCAACGGCGAATCCATGGCGGAGCAGGACGAGAAGAACGGCTTTACGGACCATATCGACTACGTGGGCGGCGTGCCCGACTCCGGGACGCCCCACGCCATCGGCTACGCCAACCGGAGCAACAAGAAGTTCGCCCGGGCGTTCATCAAGTATACGCCCACCTGGGCCCGGAGCTTCATGCCCCAGGACCAGAAGGACAGGGACCGGGTGGCCAAGATGAAGCAGATCCCCGTCCACGAGCTCATCCAGGGCAAGGACCTGCTGTTCGTGGACGATTCCATCGTCCGGGGCACCCAGCTCAAGGAGACCGTGGAGTTCCTCTACGAGAACGGCGCCCGCTCGGTCCATATGCGCTCCGCCTGCCCGCCCATCCTCTTCGGCTGCAAGTATCTGAACTTCTCCCGGGCCACCTCCGACATGGAGCTCATCGCCCGGCGGGTCATTTTGGAGCTGGAGGGGGAGGAGGGCTTTTCCCATCTGGAGGAATACAGCGACGGGGCCACGGAGCGGGGCAAGAACCTGCGGCGGGCCATTGCGGACCGGTTCCACTTCGCTTCCCTGGATTTCCAATCCCTGGAGGGGATCGTGAAGGCCATCGGCCTCGATCGCTGCGAGCTGTGCACCTACTGCTGGAACGGAAAGGAGTAAAGGATGATCACTGATTCGAGGTCCGAAGCCTACGCCGCGGCGGGCGTGGACATCACCGCCGGGTACAGGGCCGTGGAGCTGATGAAGGGCCATATCGCCCGCACCGCCACGGAGGGCGTCTGCTCCGACATCGGCGGCTTCGGCGGCCTGTTCGTGCCGGATCTAGCCGGCATGGCCGAGCCGGTGCTGGTCTCCGGCACCGACGGGGTGGGCACCAAGCTGAAGCTGGCCTTTCTCATGGACAAGCACGACACCGTAGGCGTGGACTGCGTGGCCATGTGCGTCAACGACATCATCTGCTGCGGGGCCAAGCCCCTGTTTTTCCTCGATTATATCGCCTGCGGCAAGAACGTGCCGGAGCGGATCGCCGACATCGTCAAGGGCGTGTGCGACGGCTGCGTCCAGGCGGGGGCGGCCCTCATCGGCGGCGAGACCGCCGAGATGCCCGGCTTCTACCCGGAGGACGAGTACGACCTGGCGGGCTACGCCACGGGCATCGTGGACAAACCCCGGATCATCGACAAGGGGACCATGGCCCCCGGGGACGTGGTCATCGCCCTGCCCTCCAGCGGCGTCCATTCCAACGGCTTCTCCCTGGTCCGCAAGGTCTTCGACGTGGAGCATGCGGACCTGAAAGCTCCCCTGGCGGAGCTGGGCGGCCGGTCCTTGGGCGAAACGCTGCTGACGCCTACGAAAATTTACGTGAAGCCGGTGCTGGCCCTGCTGAAGGAGGTCCCGGTGAAGGGCATCTCCCACATCACCGGCGGCGGCTTCTATGAGAACATCCCCCGGAGCATCCCCCAGGGCCTGGGGGCCCGGATCGACCGCAGCGCCGTGCGGGTGCTGCCCATCTTCGACCTCATCCAACAGCGGGGCAACATCTCCGAGCGGGACATGTTCAACACCTTCAACATGGGCGTGGGCATGAGCCTGGTGGTGGCCCCGGAGGACGCGGACCGAGCATTGGCCATCCTGCGGGACAACGGCGAGGACGCCTACCGGATCGGCGTCATCGAAAAAAGCGAGGAGAGGATCGTCATATGCTGAAGAAGATCGCATCCGGCATGGCGGCGGGGATCTGCATCTGCCTGGGCGGCGCGGTGTTCCTGGCCGTGGAAAACCGGGTGGTTGGCGCGGTGCTGTTTTCGGTGGCGCTGCTCAGCATCTGCCTGAAGGGCTACGCCCTCTTCACGGGCAAGGTGGGGTTCCTCCCGGAGGATCACGGCAAGGAAGCGGTGGAGACGCTGCTGCTGGCGCTGCTGGGCAACGCCGTGGCCACGGTGCTGGGCGGATGGCTCATCCGGGCCGCCCTGCCGAACCTGGGGGAAAGGGCCCTGGCCCTCTGCGGGGGCAAGCTCACCCAGCCCTGGTGGGGGACCCTGGTCCGGGGCGGCTTCTGCGGGGTCCTCATGTACCTGGCCGTCAGCACCTGGCGGGACAGCAAGACCCCTCTGGGCATCCTGTTCTGCATCCCGGTGTTCATTTTGAGCGGCTTCGAGCACTCCATTGCGGATATATTCTATTTCGCGGCCTCGGGCATGGTGAGCCTGCAGGCCTTCGCGTTCCTGTGGCTGGTGATCCTGGGCAACGCCCTGGGGGCCGTGATCCTGCCCCTGCTGACGGGCGCGGCCCGAAAGGAGGGCGGCCATGCGTAAAGCTCGGATCGCCGTGCTGGTCTCCGGCGGCGGCACCAA
>CACXNN010000020.1 GCA_902768995.1 uncultured Eubacteriales bacterium
AGGGATTCGAACCCTGGACCTACGGCTTAGAAGGCCGTTGCTCTATCCTGCTGAGCTACAGGCGCATTCAGGAGTTCCAGTCACACATTTTAACAAGGAATGGAGCTCCTGTCAACATATTTTTAGAAAAGATGCCGTCTTATTTGTTCCTGCCGCAGCAGTTCTTGTACTTCTTGCCGCTGCCGCAGGGGCAGGGATCGTTGCGGCCCACCTGGACGGTGTTCACGAAGATCTTGGAGGCCCGATAGGCCTTGGTGATCTCGTGGCGCTTCTCCGCGGACAGGACGCCGTCCCACTCCGGCAGGTTGAAGAGCCAGTCGGCCTTGGCTTCGTGCATGTTGAAGAAGAGCTTTTCAAAATCGAAGTTCAGGGTGACCTCGCTCTCCTCCGTCAGGGCGTCCAGATCCTTCTCCCCGTCGGCGAAGGAGGTGTTGGCCCCGTCCAGATACCCTACGAAGGCCACCGGGTCCATGCCCACCTGCTCGCTCAGGGCCTTCACCGTGCCGGAAAGGGGCTTGTCGTGGCTCAGAAGGACCTGCTTGTAGACCTCGGTCTCCTGGGAGAAATAGTTGCTCCAATACTGCTGATAGGCGGCGTCGCTCTCGAGGCTCTCCGCCCGTGCCTTCCATTCGCTGTACAGACTCATGTTTCGACTCCTTTTTCAAAAATCGGTTTATTGTAAAACAAATCTATCCTTTAGGCAAGCGTTTTTCTCCACCGTGGCGCCCAGATCCTGGTTCCACAGCAGGTAGGCCCCCTCCCCCGTGTCCTCGTAGTACCGCTTGCGAAAGCCTTCCTTCGTAAAATCGAAGCTGTAATAGAGGCTTTGGGCCACCTGGTTGGTCTCCCGGACCTCCAGCGTCATCCGTTCGGCGCCGTACCCCAGGGCCTTGACCATCATGCCGTAGAGCAGATACCGGCCCAGATGCTTTCCCCGGCTCTCCGGCGCGATGGCGATGTTGGTGATATGGGCCTCGTCGAAGAGCACCCACATGCCGCCGTAGCCCACGATCCGCCCCTCCTCCTCCGCTACCAGGTAGCGAGCCACGTTGTTGTGGAGCTCCCCCAGCAGGGAGAGCTTGGACCAGGGGGACCGGAAGCTCTGGACCTCGATCTCGTAGACCCGGGCGATGTCCCGCTTGGTCATGGGCCGGACCGTCATCATGCCTGTTGCTTCCTTTCCGCCTGGGAGGGTCTTAGATACAGGGGGCTGGCCGCCCTCTCCCCCGTCCGCTTCACGGCCATGCGGGCGATGCTGCTCGCCAGGGGCAAGGCCCCGTCGGCCCCGGGGAAGCCCGTGCCGGTCAGGATCACGTTCTCCGGCAGCCGCTCCAAAAAGGGACCGATCTCCATGGCGCAGGGGGGGATCAGCGCCGCGCCGTTGGAAGCGTAGAGAGCCCCGTAACCGTTGCCGTTCCGGGCGTCGATGACGGCGGCCACGGGCCTGTCGCCGCCCAGCAGCGGATAGGCGAGGGCCGCGAGGGCGTTCACGGACACGATGGGCAGGCCCAAGGCCAGGGCCATGGCGTTGCCGTGGCAGACGCCGATGCGGACCCCTGTGAAGGAGCCGGGGCCCACGTCCACGGCGAGGGCGGTGAGGTCGGCCGGGGCGAGCCCCGCTTCCGCCAGCAGCTGGTCCACCGCGGGCATGACGGTCTCCTCGTGCCTGAGGGGGCTTTCGATCCGCTTCTCGAAGCAGCCGCCGTCCGTCAGTAAAGCCACCGAGGCCACCCGATCCGTGGTTTCCAGGGCAAGGATGTTCATAGCGCTTTCACCAGTCCTTCGTAGCTCGTTCCATGGGGCGTCAGGCGCACGGTCCTGGGATCGGCGCCGCTGCCCACGATCAATATATCCAGCCGTTCCCGGGGCAGGGCCAGGGGCACCCGATCCGCCCACTCCATGAGGATCAGGCCGCCCCGGTCCAGGTAATCTTCAAAGCCCATGGCGTACAGCTCGTCCTCGTCCGCCAGCCGATAGGCGTCGAAATGGAAGAGGGGCGGCGCCGTGGGGTACTCCTGGACGATGGTGAAGGTGGGGCTGCTCAGATGATCGAGGCCCAAAGCCTTGCCGGCGCCCCGGCAGAGGACGGTCTTCCCCGCCCCCAAATCGCCGTATAAGGCCACGAAGCCGCCGTCTTGCAGGGCCCGGGCGACGCGCTCCCCCAAGGCCTCCATCTCCCATTCGGTTTTCAGCGTCAGCTCCATCAGAACAGCTTGACCTCCAAAAGCTCCTTGGCGAAGTCCCCGAACCTATCCTCCGCGATGGCCCGGCGGATGTCCGCCATAAGCCGCACGGAGAAGCGGATGTTGTGCATGGTGATGAGGGTGCCGGACAATATCTCCTCCGCCTTGATGAGGTGGCGGATGTAGGCCCGGCTGAAGTTCCGGCAGGCGTAGCAGTCGCACCCCTCCTCGATGGGCGAAAAGTCCTCGGCGTAGGTCTGGTTCCGGAGCATAATCCGCCCCTTGCGGGTCAAAGCGAGGCCGTTGCGGGCCGCCCGGGTCTGGAGCACGCAGTCGAACATGTCCACGCCCCGGAGCACGCCCTCGATGAGGCAGTCGGGGCTGCCCACGCCCATGAGGTACCGGGGCTTGTTCTCCGGCATGTAGGGCCGAATGGCGTCCAGCATCTCGTACATCTTCTCCTTGGGCTCGCCCACGGACAGGCCCCCGATGCCGTAGCCGGGGAAGTCCATGGCCGCCAGGGTCTTGGCGCTCTCGATCCGCAGGTCCTCGTAGACGCAGCCCTGGACGATGCCGAAGAGGGCCTGGTCGGGCCGGGTGTGGACCTCCTTACAGCGCTCCGCCCAGCGGTGGGTCCGATCCATGGCCTTTACGGCATAGCGATAGTCCGCGGTGCCGGGAGCGCACTCGTCGAAGCACATGGCGATATCCGCCCCCAGGGCCTGCTCCACGGCCATGACGCTCTCCGGGGTGAACAGGTGCTTGCTGCCGTCGATATGGGACCTAAACAGCACGCCGTCCTCGTGGATATCCTTCTTCTTGGCCAGGGAGAAGACCTGGAAGCCGCCGCTGTCCGTCAGGATGGGCTTATGCCAGTTCATAAACTTGTGCAAGCCCCCCGCCTGCTCCACCAGCTTGTGGCCGGGTCTCAAATACAGATGGTAGGTGTTGGAGAGGAGGATGGACGCCCCCGTCTCCTCCACGTCCCGGGGCGTCATGGCCTTCACCGTGGCCTGGGTGCCCACGGGCATGTACACGGGGGTGTCGATATCCCCGTGGGGGGTGTGGAGGCGGCCCAGGCGGGCCCCGGTCTGCTTGTCCACATGCAGGACTTCAAACTTGAAATGCTCGTTCATATCGCTTTCCTATTCAAATAAGCAGGCGTCGCCGAAGCTGAAGAAGCGGTAGCGCTCCTCCACGGCATGGGCGTAGACCCGGAGGACCTCCTCCCGGCCCGCGAAGGCGGAGACCAGCATGAGGAGGGTGCTCTCCGGCAGGTGGAAGTTGGTGATGAGGGCGTCCACGGCCTTGTAGCGGTAGCCGGGGGTGATGTAGATACCGGTGTAGCCGCTGCCGGGATGAACGATGCCGTCCTCGGTGGCCACGCTCTCCAGCGTGCGGACGGAGGTGGTGCCCACGCAGACGATCCGGCCCCCCGCTGCCCGGGCATCGTTGATGGCCTTGGCGGCTTCCTCGGTGACCCGATAGAACTCCTCATGCATCTGATGGTCCTCGATGTTCTCCTCGCTGACGGGCCGGAAGGTGCCCAGGCCCACGTGCAGGAGCACGTCCACGATCTTCACGCCCTTGGCCGCGATCTCGTCTAACAGCTCCGGGGTGAAATGGAGCCCGGCGGTGGGGGCGGCGGCGCTGCCCCGGGTCACGGCATAGACGGTCTGATACCGCTCCTTGTCCGCCAAACGCTCCGTGATGTAGGGCGGCAGAGGCATCTGCCCCGCACGGTCCAGCACCTCCTCGAAGATGCCGTCATAGAGGAGCTCCACCCACTTGCCCCCGTCCATGGGGGCGTCCCCCAGGACCTTCACGGACAGCTCCGGCGTCACCTCATAGACCGTGCCCACCTTGGCCCTTTTGGCGGGCTTGCAGAGGCACTCCCAGGTATCCCCCTCCAACCGGCTCAGGAGCAGAAACTCCATGGTGCCGCCGGTCTCGGGCCGATGGCCGATCAAACGGGCGGGGATGACCCGGGTATTGTTCCGCACCAGCACGTCCCCGGGGTGCAGGTGTTGGAGCACGTCCGTGAACACCCCGTCGGTGATGGACCCGTCGCCCCGGTTGTAGATGAGGAGCCTGGACTGGCTCCGCACGGGGGCCGGGGTCTGGGCGATCAGCTCCTTGGGCAGGTCGTAGTAAAAGTCGCTCGTCTTCAAAACGCACCTCTGAAAACAGATTCTTCCCTATTATACATAGCCAACCCCTTCGGCGCAACAGCAAAAAGTGTTCATTTTCCACAGGCTTCCCTTTTTATTCCGTTGGTGGTATACTTTTATTTAGTATGAACGAATTCAACAAACAGCGTGCCATGATCGCGAACAAAGTGCAGGAGAGCATCACCTCGGTGCTGCCTATCCTCTGCATCGTGTGTTTGCTGTGCCTGTTCGTGACGCCCCTGCCCACGGGGCATATGCTATCCTTCCTGGTGGGGTCCCTGTTTGTGGTGGCGGGCATGGGTCTTTTTACCGTAGGCGCGGAGAGCTCCATGACCCCCATCGGCGGCAGGATCGGGTCCGCGTTGACCAAGTCCAAGAACCTTCCTTTGATCCTGGTCATCAGCTTCCTTCTGGGCGTGGCGGTCACCGTCTCGGAACCCGATTTGCAGGTCCTTGCTAACTCCGTCCCCCATATCGAGACGGTGGTACTGCTCATCGTGGTGGGCGTGGGCGTGGGGCTGTTCCTGGCCCTCGCCATGTTCCGCATCATCACCGGCGTCAAGCTCCGGTATCTGCTGCTGGGGCTCTACGGGCTGGTGTTCCTGCTCTGCTTCTTCGTGGATAAAAGCTTTCTGTCCGTGGCCTTCGACTCCGGCGGCGTGACCACGGGGCCCATGACTGTGCCCTTCATCCTGGCCATGGGCGTGGGCGTCAGCCACATCCGCAGCGACAGCAACGCGGAGTCGGACAGCTTCGGTTTGGTGTCATTGTGCTCCATCGGCCCCATCCTGGCGGTGCTGGTTTTGAGTCTCTTTTACGGTCAGGGCGAGGGGACTGTGTCCACCGCCGCGGCCGCCCACGAAACCACCACGGAGCTGGGGTATTCCTACCTGTTCGCTTTGCCTGACTACCTCAAGGAAACGGCTGTCGCCCTGCTGCCCATCCTGGGCATCTTCCTGCTGTTCCAGATCGTCTCCTTCCGCATGAACGGTCGGAGCTTCTGGAAGATCATGATGGGCATCGTGTTTACCTATCTCGGACTGGTGCTGTTTTTGACGGGCGTCAACGTGGGCTTCGCTTCCCTGGGGAGCGTCCTGGGGGCGGCGCTCACGCAAGGACCGCTTCGCTACGTGCTGGTGCCGCTTGCTATGCTGTTGGGCTGGTTCATCATCTCCGCCGAGCCCGCGGTGCTGGTGCTGCAAAAGCAGATCGAGCAGGTCAGCTCCGGGGCCATCTCGGGCCGATCCATCAAGCTGGGCCTGTCGGTGGCCATCGCGCTTGCCATGGGCGTATCCATGCTGCGGGTGCTGACGGGGCTGTCGCTCCTCTATTTCCTGATCCCCGGCTATGTGCTGAGCCTGGGGCTTTCCTTCATCGTGCCGGACATGTACACCGCCATCGCCTTCGATGCGGGCGGCGTGGCCTCCGGACCCATGACGGCGGCCTTCATGCTCCAGTTCATGATCGGCGCCAGCAGCGCTCTTGGGGGGAACGTCCTCTCCGACGCCTTCGGGATCGTGGCCATGGTGGCCATGATGCCCCTCATCATCATCCAGCTATTGGGCGTGCGGGCCGCCATCGCCGAGAAGCGCATGGCGAAGCAAACGGAGGTCTACGGCGAGGCGGACATCATCGAGCTGTGGGAGGTGGCCCCATGAACTACGTACTCTCCGTCATCAACCCCTATGGGGCCAACATCATGAAGAAGATCTGCGAGGAGCTGAATCTGCCCATCGTCCTGTCCTCCCCCTGCAAGGGCACAGCCACCCGCAACATGCTGGACCTGTTGGGCATGGAATCCCGGGATCGGCGGCTGTTCATGACCGTGGCAAGCCCGGAGCAGACGAAGGAGCTCATTCAGGAACAGCGCAAGCGTTTGTATATCGATGCCCCCGGCAACGGCGTGACCCTCGGCGTACCCATCAAAAGCGTAGGAGGCGCAAAGACATTGTCATTCTTATCCAGCGGGCAAAACGTGAAGGGCGCGCCCACCCTCAACTATGATTACGAACTCATCCTGGTCATCGCCAACCAAGGCGCCACGGACCAGGTCATGGACGCGGCCCGCTCCGCCGGGGCTCGGGGCGGCACGGTGATCCACGGCCTCGGCACCGGCAGCAAGAACGCGGAGAAGTTTTACAAGGTCTCCATCGCCTCGGAGAAGGAGGTCATCCTCATCGTCTCCGCTGCCCAGCAAAAGGCCGCCATCATGAAGGCCATCATTGAAAAAGCCGGCCCTGATACCAAGGCCGGCGCCATCACCTTCTCTTTGCCCGTCAGCGAGATCGCCGGATTCGGCATCGGACAGCAGGCTGAGAAATAGTAGCCGTTCATTTTATCCGTCCCGTTCGGAGGAAGTGGCCCTCCTGAACGGCGGCAAAGGTGGCCACGGCGCAGACCGGGGCGGCCGAATATTTGAGTTCGATAAGCGAAAACGTCAGCGGCAGGAGGAACAGCAAGGCCCCTGCCGCTTTGTTCATGGGCGTGTGCTGGGCCACGAAGCGCTTCTGCATCACGTAGCCGGAAACGATGTTCACCGCCTTGACCAGGGCGATGACGCCGATCCACACATACAGCCACCCGGGGACGTCCAGCACGGGCAGCAGCTTATAGAGGCATACGGCCACAAAGAGGAGGTCCGCCGCCGTGTCCAGCTTAGCGCCGAAATCGCTGGCGGTGCCGGTCCTCCGGGCCACGGGGCCGTCGATCATGTCCGATATGCCGGCAAGCAGATACAGCCCATAGAAGGGTGAAGAAAACGCCGGGCAGAACAGCAGCCCGACGCTCGCCAGTATTCGAATGCCTGTGATGAGGTTCGCCATGAAAAGGATCAGCTTTCCTTCGCGCTTCTGAGCAGGTTCCGGGCGTGCTGGATGGCCAGGGGGTCGTTGACGCTGCCCATGATGCGGGCCAGCTCCGCCGGGCGCTCCTCCTCCGAGAGGGGCTTCACCGCGGACCGGGTGCCCTCCCCCACGGTCTCCTTGTAGATATAGTACTGCTTGTCCGCCCGGGCCGCGATTTGGGCCAGGTGGGTCACGCACAGCAGCTGATGGGTCCTGGACAGCTCCTGCATCTTCCTGGCCACGGCGTTGGCGATGAGGCCGGAGATGCCCGTGTCGATCTCGTCGAAGATCAGGGTGTCGATGGCGTCCGCGGACCAGGGGCTTTTCGGGCTCGCCCTTGTTGGCAGAAAAGCGGAAGGCCACCTCGTCCACCCCGTTTTCGGACAGGGCCTCCGGGTCCACCGGTGCGAACCCGGCGGAGAAGGAGGCGAAGGGCATGCCCATGTCCTTCAGGTTCGCCTCGATGGCGATTTTCAGCCGCCGGGCGGCTTCCTGCCGGCGCTGGGACAGGACTTGGGCGTCGGCGGTGAAGGCGGCGACAGCGGCCCGCTCCGCCTGCTCCAGCTCCGCCATGCGGTCCTCGCCGCCCAAAAGCTCGGTCTGCTCCGCCCGGAGGGCGTCGGCATAGGCCAATATCTCCTGGATATCTGCCCCGTATTTGCGCTTCAATTGCTCGATCTGGAAGAGGCGGCTCTCGATCTCGTCCAGGGCGTTGGGATCGAAGGACAGGCCGTTCAAGGCGTCCCGCAGGGTGTAGGCCACGTCCTCCAGGGTATAGTAGGCTTCCTCGGTCTGCTGGGCCGCCGCCTGGTACTCCTCCCCGTATTCGCCGAGAGCCCCCAGGCAGCGCTTCGCCTCCGCGATCTGCCCAAGGGCCCCCTGCTCCTCGTAGAGGGCGTCGTAGGCGGCCTGCAGGTTCTCCTCGATGGCGGCGAAGTTCTGCAGCTGCTTCTTCTTCAGCTCCAGCTGCTCCTCCTCCCCGGGCTCCAGAGCGGCGCCGTCGATCTCCTTCAATTCGTAGGCGATCACGTCCAGACGCCGGGCCCGCTCCTTCAGGCTGTTTTGAAGCTTCTCCCGGGCGCTGCGTGCCTCCAGGGCCGCCTTCCTTTCCTCCAGCATCCGTGTGAGCAGGCCGTCCCCATCGCTGCCTACGAAGGCGTCCAGCAGCCCAAGATGGGTCTTCTCGTTCAGCAGGGACTGGTGGGCGTGCTGGCCGTGCATATCCACCAGCATGTCCCCCACGGTTTTCAGCTCCGCCGCGCTGACCAGGGTGCCGTTGATCCGGCAGACGCTCTTGCCGCTGGCGTACAACTCCCGGTAGAGGACCACTTCCTCCCCGTCGTACAGCTCCTGATCCAGCAGGTATTCCGCGGCGGGCGTACCCTCCTTCACGGTGAACAGGGCTTCCACCGCCCCCTTCTGGGCGCCGGTGCGGATGCTCTCCCGATAGGCTCGCTCGCCGAGAGCCAGCCCCACCGCCTCGATGAGGATGGATTTGCCGGCGCCGGTCTCGCCCGTCAGTGCAGAAAAGCCCTCCTCGAAGTCCAGGGAGAGCTTATCGATCAATGCGATATTGTTTGCTCCTTTATTTCATCATCTTCTGGAACCGCTTGATGATCTCGGCGGTGTTCTTGCCTTCCCGCACCGCCACGAAGATGGTGTTGTCCCCGGCGATGGACCCGGCGATCTCCGGCCACTTCAGGGAGTCGATGGCCTCACCGGCCACGGAGGCGCTGCCCGAGATGGTCTTGATGACGATCAGGTTCCCCGCGTTGGTGATGGACACCACGCAGTTGGAGAACAGGCGGATGAACCGCTCCTGCAGATCAGACTCGGCCTTCTCCACGGTGGCATACTTATAATGGCCCTCGCTGGTCAAAACCTTGATGAGCCTCAATTCCTTGATATCCCGGGAAACGGTGGCCTGGGTGACCTGGAACCCCTGTTCGCCCAGGAGCCGAGCCAGCTCCTCCTGGGTCTCCACGTCCTGAGAAGCGATGATCTTGATGATCATGGCATGTCGTTTCGTCTTCATAGTTTCCGCCTCGTTCGTTAGAAAATTACGTCAGTCGATCCTGGATGCGACTGTAAAGATCCATCTGTTCAAATCGGATAAAGGATACCCTCTCCCGGGACCCGGTGATCCTGAGGGACTCGCCCTTGGACACCCGGCAGACCCGCTGGCCGTCCATGGCCGCCATGCCCTCGTCGTGCTCCACCAGCTCCACCTGGCTGTCGCTGCGGACCACGATGGGCCGCACGTGCAGCTTATGGGGACAGATGGGCGTGATGACCATGGCGTCCAGCCCCTCCGGCACGATGGGTCCCCCCGCCGAAAGGTTGTAGCCCGTGGACCCGGTGGGCGTCGATACCATGACGCCGTCCGCCGATACCGTCCAGGCGCTCCTGCCGTCGATCCTGACGTCGATGTCCGTGACGCCGGAGAAGGAGAGCTTGTAGAGCACCGCGTCGTTCAGGCACCGATAGACCCGACCCGTGCTGACCTGGCAGTCCAGCATGTTGCGCTGCTCCAGCCGGTAGTCCCCGGCTTTGAGCCGCGGCAGAGCGGCGATGAAGCCTTCCTCCGTCAGCTCCGTCAAAAACCCTACCCGGCCGAAGTGGACGCCCAGGATCGGCATATGGGCGGTCATGGCCACCGGCACCTGCCGGATGATGGAACCGTCGCCGCCGATGGCGATGACGACGCCGTCCTCCCCCGGTTCAGGCGCCCGCTCTTCCAGCTCAACGCATAAAAAACCATAGCCTGCCGCTGCATCCATCAGGCGCTTGCGGGCGTCGAATGTGGCCGGTTTTTTAGGATTCGCCGCAAAGAACAGGTACAAAGCTTTATCCTCGGATGAATACTGCAGATGTATTATACAGTATAGTTTCCGAAATTACAATACAAATATGAATAATTTTTTAACAATTTATGTGAAATTTATGACTGTCCGAGACGACTTGAGCCACTTTTTCCTCGAAATCCGTCGATCCCGCCGGGATCGTCTCGCCTTCGTTCCGCAAAAACAGCAGAAACTCTATGTTTCCTTTGGGGCCGGTGATGGGCGAGAAGGAGAGGTCCTCCACCCGGTATCCGGCCTCCTCGGCATACCGGATTATGTTTATACATACATCCCGATGAATAGACGCTTCCCGGACCACGCCGTTCTTGCCCACCTGGCCCCGGCCCGCCTCGAACTGAGGCTTGATGAGGGCCACCACCTGGCCCGACCGCTTCAGGCACGCTTTGAGGGGCGGCAGGATCAGCTTCAGGGAGATGAAGGACACGTCGATGGACGCAAAGTCGAAGGGGCCATCGAACCAGCCGGGCTCCATGAAGCGGGCGTTGCGCCGCTCCATGACCGTGACCCGGGGGTCGTTGCGAAGCTGCCAGGCCAGCTGGCCGTAGCCCACGTCCAGGGCGCAGACGCGGCTGGCCCCGTTCTGGAGCATGCAGTCCGTGAACCCGCCGGTGGACGCGCCTACGTCCAAACATACCTTGTCCTGCAGGGACAGGGGGAACACCTTCAGGGCCTTGTCCAGCTTCAGGCCGCCCCGGCTCACGAAGGGGACGGGGTCCTCGTGGAGGGTGACGGCATCCTCGGGCCGCACCTCCTCCCCCGCCTTCTCCGCCTTTCGGCCGTTGACGAAGACCTCCCCGGCCATGATCATAGCTCGGGCTTTTTCCCGGGAGGGGGCAAGGCCCGCCTCCACCATATGCACGTCCAACCGTTTCTTATCCATTCGATCCCCTCAGCTCCTGAACGGCCTGCATCATGGCCGCCTCGTCGATGCCGCCCAGGGTGCGCTGCCGGGCCACGGTAGCCTGGGCCATGGGCCCGTCGGGCAGGCACAGGGGCCGCACCGTCAGCTCGGGACAATAGGCCGCCACATACAGGCTCAACGCCGCCACGTTCTCCTCGGCGACCACCAGCTTGCAGCCCTTTTGCCGCAGCTCGTCCAGCAGTTCATAATCTAACGGCTTATAGAACCGGGCTTCCACCAGGCCGCAGTCCAGCTGCTCCGCCACCTGGCGGGCGATCTGGACCAGGGGGCCGGCGGCCAGGATGACCACGTCCGACACGGGCCGCAGGGTGGCCCATTTGCCGTAGGCCACGGGGGCCTCCCCCTGGCCCTCGGGCAGGGTGCCCCGGCAGTAGCGGATGGCCGCGGGCTCGCCCCGGGAAACCGCCAGCCGGATCATGGCCCTTAGCTCGCTCAGCGTGGCGGGCTCGTAGACGGACAGATTGGGGATGGCGCAGAGCATGGCCGGATCGTAGATGCCCTGATGGGTCTCCCCATCCTGGCCCACCAGGCCCGCCCGGTCCACGCCGATGACCACCGGGAGCTTCTGCAGGCAGATATCGTGATAGAGCTGATCCACAGCCCGCTGCAGGAAGGAGGAGTAGATGGCCGCCACCGGCCGAAGGCCCTCCGCCGCCATGCCGGCGGCCATGGTGAGGGCGTGTTCCTCCGCGATGCCCACGTCGAAGGCCCGATCGGGGAAGGTCTCGAAGAAGGGACGCAGGCCCGTGCCGTCCCGCATGGCGGCGGTGATGGCCACGATGCGCCCGTCCTCCCGAGCCAGCTCCAACAGGGTCTTGCCGAAGGTCTCGGAACAGGAAACGGTCCCGGAAGAAGCCACGGCTCCCGTCTCCGGGGAGAAGGGCGCGACGCCGTGAAATTTCTCGGGGTTCTGCTCCGAAGGGCTGTAGCCCTTGCCCTTTTGGGTGATCACGTGGACCACCACCGGCCGCTCCAGGGCCCGGGCCTCCCCCAAGAGATCGATCATCTGGGGGATGTCGTGGCCGCTGATGGGCCCGAGATAGGTGAACCCCATCTCCTCGAAGAAGGTGTTCTGAAGCACGAACCGCTTGATCCGGTTCTTGAAGCCCTCTATGTTCTTGGACATCCGGCGGCCCACCATGCCCCGTTCCAGCACCCGGACCACGAACCGCTTCAAGCGGTTGTATCCGCTGCTGGCCCTGAGGCGGGACAGGCTCCGGCTCATGGCGCCCACGTTCCGGGAGATGGACATCTCGTTGTCGTTGAGCACCACTACCAGGGGCAGCTTGCTGTCGCCCCCGTCATCCAGCGCTTCGTAGGCGAGGCCGCCGGTCAGGGCGCCGTCGCCGATGACGGCCGCCACATGGCCGGGCTGGTGCAGCAGTTGCTTAGCCCGCGCCATGCCCAGGGCTGCCGAGATGGAGGTGCTGGCATGGCCGGTGTTGAAGGCGTCGTAGGGGCTCTCCTCCCGCTTGGGAAAGCCGGAAAGGCCCCCCTCCTGGCGCAGGGTGGTGAAAGCGTCCCGCCGCCCGGTCAAGATCTTATGGGCGTAGGCCTGATGGCCCACGTCGAACAGGAGCCGGTCGCCCTCGTCGGTGTACACCCGGTGCAGGGCGATGATCAGGTCCACCGCCCCCAGGCTGGCGGCCAGGTGTCCGCCGTTCTTGGAGACGCAGTCCACCATATAGCCCCGTATCTCCTCCGCCAGGGCGGGGAGCTTGTCCTCGGGCAAGGCCTGCAGGTCCTTGGGTCCGTTCAGTTGTCGTAAGATCGGATATTCCTTCATACTGTCCTGACGGCGATCCGGTTGGCTAAATCGCAGAGATACGCCGCCGCTTCTCCGCTGTACCCGTTCAACAGCTTGCGGATGTCCGACGCCAAAGCGTCGATCTCCCGCTTCGTCTCATCCACGCCGAGGAGGGTCACGTAGGTGAGCTTCCCCTCCGCCTGGTCCTTGTCTATATCCAAAAGGTCGTCGGTCATTTGGAACAGGAGCCCCAGCTTGTCCGCAAAGGCGCGGATATCCTCCGCTGTCGCTCCATCGCAGCCGCCCCGATAGGCCCCGGACAGGCAGGCCGCCCGAAAGAGGGCCCCGGTCTTCAGATCGTGGATGCGCTGCAGGGAGGCAAGGTCCCTGGCGCTGACGTTCAGATCCAGGCTCTGGCCCGCCGCCATGTCCAACGCCCCCTGGAAGACGGCTCTTTTCGCCGCCTCCTGGCCCGGCACGTCCGACAGGAGCCGCATGGCCATGGTGAGGAGCCCGTCCCCGGCCAGGATGGCGTTCCCCTCGCCGAAAGCCTTGTGGCAGCTGGGCTTGCCCCGGCGCATGTCGTCGTCGTCCATGGCGGGCAGATCGTCATGGATCAGGGAATAGGCGTGGATCATCTCGAGGGCCGCCGCAAAGGGCAGGGCGTCCTCCACCGTGCCGCCCACCAGCTCGCAGCAGGCCAAACACAGGCAGGCCCGGATGCGCTTGCCCCCGGACAGGAGGCTGTAGCGCATGGAGGTGAGGAACAGGGGCGGCAGGTCGAAGGCGGCGCTGTACCGGTCCAGGGCTGCCTCGATGATGGGCAGATAGTCCTTCATGACCCCATCTCCGTGCCCTTGAGCCGCTTTTCGAAGGCGGCCAGCTCCTGAGCGCAGCTTTCGTAGAGGGCCATGCCCCGCTCGTGCAGGGCGACCATCTCCTCCAGGGGCACGGTGCCGCTTTCCAGCTTTCCGATCAGCTCCTCCAATTCGGCCATCTTTTCCTCAAAGGTCTTCTCGTTCTTCTTCATGTCATATCCTTTCCCGTCACATGGGCCTGGACGCGGCCGTCCCGGAACCGAAGGGTGAGCCCCTCGCCCACGGTCGTATCGTCCGCCCTGCGAACGAGGTCGTTTCTTTCATCAAACACCAGGGCGAAGCCCCGATCCAGCGCCCCCAGGGGGTCCGCCGCCTTGAGCCGGGCCCCGACGGTGGCGAGGGCGTCCCGCTGCCTCTGGAGCCGTCCCTCGATCCCCTCCTCCAGGGCGTCCCGGCAGGTATCCAGCCGCTGCTGCTCCTGCATCACGCGCTGTTCCGTCAGCAGAGCGCCCCGCCGCCGGATGAGCAGCTCCAGCCGATCCCGCTTGCGCTCCACGCCGTGCCGGAGGGCCGAGCAGAGCCTGTCCCGGCTTTGGGCCAGGCCGTCCTTCAGCTTGCCCAGCTCCGGCACCGCCAGCTCCGCCGCCGCGGAGGGCGTGGGGGCACGCAGGTCCGCCGCAAAATCCGTCAATGAAAAATCTATCTCGTGGCCCACGGCGGATATCACCGGCAGGGTGCAGTCGTGTACCGCCGCCACCACGATCTCCTCGTTGAAGGCCCATAGGTCCTCCAAAGAGCCGCCGCCCCGGCCCACGATCAGCACGTCGCAGCGACGCTCCCGGTCCGCCTGGCGGATGGCCGCGGCGATCTCCCCCGCCGCCTTCTCCCCCTGGACCGCCACCGGGTACAGCCGAATGGGCATGTTGGGGAACCGGCGGGCGATCACGTTGCGGATGTCCTCGATGGCCGCGCCGGTGCCGGAGGTCACCACCCCCACCGCCCGGGGCAGGAAGGGGATGGGTTTTTTCAAACTCTCGTCGAACCAGCCCCGCCCTTTGAGCTCCTCCCGCAGGGCGATAAACTTTTGATACAACGCCCCGTCCCCGGTCTTCTCCATGCGCTCGGCATAGACCTGGAAGGAGCCGTCCCGCCCGTACAGGCCCGCCCGTCCCTCGATGCGGACGGACATGCCGTCCTTGGGGAAGAAGCTGAGCCGCAGGGCGTTGGGCCGGAACATGACGCACCGGACGGAGGCCGCGTCGTCCTTCAGGGTGAAGTACAGGTGGCCGGAGGTGTGGCGCTTGAAGGCGCTGATCTCCCCCGTCACCGTGAGCTCGCCCATGAAGGGGTCCCGGGAGAGCATCAGATCCACGTATTCATTCAGTTCGGACACGGTAAAGACCGGCTTCAGCTCCGTCATAGGGCCACCTCCCGATCGTACCCCAGGGCCGCCACGCCCACGGCGTTGTCGCTGCTGAAGCGGCTCTCGCCGAAGAACAGGGGCAGCTCACACCGCTCCCGCAACAGCTCCCGGAGGAGCTGGCTGGAGGCCACCCCGCCGCACAGGAGCACGAGGCGCTCCCCCCGCTGCCGCACCGCGTTGGTCAGCAGCTTGGTCAGGGTCCTGGCCAACAAATCGTAGATGCCGAAGGCTACCTCCGAAGGCTCTGCGCCTTGGTGCAGCGCCCGCTGGGCCGCCGTCTCCGCCCCGGACAGGGAGCAGGTCAGCTCTCGCACGGAGGCGGGGATGCGCATATCCCTGTTCGTCGCCTGACGGGCCAGGGCTTCCATCTCCTTCCCCGCGGGAAAGCCGCAGCCCAGGAGCACGCCCACCCGGTCCACCAGCTGGCCCGCGTGCAAGTCCTCGGAGCAGCCCAGAGGCTCGATGGAGAAGGCGCCGGGTTCCCTGGCCTCCACGGCCAGCAGGTCCGTGGTGCCGCCGGAAAGATGAACGGCATAGAAGGGCTTGGCCATCAACGCCTCGTTCCCGATCAGGGCGGCCCGGATATGGCCGCTCTGATGGTCCAGGGGAAGCAGCGGCACCCGAAGGGACGCCGCCAGGGCCCGGGCCACGCCCATGCCGGTCAAAAACACGGGCATGTAGGAATCCTCCCGCGCCACGGGGGACCGGCTGCAGGCCACGGCCGCGATATCCTCCGGCGACACGGCGGAAAAAGCTGCCTCCACCAGGGGCGGCAGCTGCCGCGTATGCAAAAAAACGCCCTCGGACTGCCTCAACCCTCTGTCGCCCTTATGGACGGGAAGGAGGGTCCTCCCGTCGTACAGGACGCCGGATCGGCCGAAGCAGGCGACCGAGGTCGTGTAGCAGCTGGTATCTACGCCCAGCACTGCCCCCTTCATTCGCTGCGAAGCTCCCGGGCAGCGCTGCCCAAGATGCCGTTGATGAAGCCGGAGGACTTGTCCTCAGCGTACCTCTTGGCCAGCTCCACCGCCTCGTTGATGGTGGCCCCCACGGGGATCTCGGGCATGCACATGAGCTCGTAGACGGCCATGCGCAGGATGGTCAAATCCACCTTGCCCAGCCGGTTCAGCGCCCAGCCCTGGGCATACTTGCCGATGACGGCGTCCAGCTCCTCCTGACGGTCGGTGACGCCGGCCACCAGGTTCTCCAAAAAGGTCTTGTCGCTGCCGGAGAGGGTGTCCGCCTGCTCCGACTGCTCCAAAACTTCATCCATGGTCTCGCCGCCGCCCAAAGAGGCAGCGTAGAGCATCTTCATCGCGATCTCGCGCGCCAAGGAACGAGGATCCATATCCGCCCTCACTTCTTCTGAAAAATGCTGGCGAAGAAGTCCTTCACCGCCGCCCAGCCGCCTTTATCCAGCAGGGTGCCCACCAGCACGCCCAGGGCGACCAGGGCTGCCAGAAGGAGCGTCCGCCAGAAGCCGATGCAGAGGAAAAGGATCCCCAGCACCAGGGCGGAGACCACCATGATGGAGAGCCACTTGTGCTCACTGTAAAACGTTTTGATCCACTCTTTCATAGCCTGTCCTTTACTTCACCCGACTGGGAAGCTGTTCCACGGGGGCGGGCTTGGTCTCCTTCGCCTCCGAGGCGGCCTCCACCAGGATGCCCACCTTGCCAACGCGGATGCCCGTCATCTCGAAGATGCGGTTCTTCAGCCGCTCCTGCAGCATGGCCGCCAGCGGAGCCACGGCCACACCGGGGTTCAACGCCATCTCCAGCTCCAGGTCCACGCCGCCGCCGTTGTTCTTCACCGCGCTCTTGCAGGCACGGACGCCGTCGCAGTCCTGGGCGATCTTTTTGGCCATATCGCTGATCACGTTCAGATTCACATAGGCGCTGCCGTTCTCGCCCTCGTTGACCAGGGCCGCCTCCTGGCGCTTGCGGACCGCACGGCGCAGATGGAGCCCCACCGCCGCCAGGATGCTGACGAGGGCCAGCACGCCCACGGTCACCCGCACCGCGCTCACCTGGAGCCAGGCGAGGGACGGGAACAGGACCAGGATGATGAGCAGCAAGCCCAGCAAAACGGCCAGCACAGAGAGCACCCAAAGGAGCAACCGGTCAAACAGCTTCATAGTATTCTCCCCTTCCCACCGGCAAGAGCCCGCCCCGAGGCGGGCTCCGGCCAGGATCGTTTTTGCTAAATCACTTCACGCGCGGCGCGGGCGCTTCGGGCTCCTCCGCCACGGGTTCGGGCTCGGGCGCGGGGGCCGGCTCTTCCTTCTTCTCCGGCTCGAAGTAGATGCCGTTCACGTTCACGTTGACTTCCACCACCTTGAGGCCGGTCATGGTCTCGATGGCGTTCTTGATCTCCTGCTGCACCTTCTGGGCAACTTCCTGAATACGATAGCCGTACTTGACCACGATGGTGATGTCGCAGGCGCACTCCTCGGTGCCCACCTCGACCTTCACGCCCTTGGTGTAATTCTTCTTGCCCAGCTTCTCGGAGAGGCCTTCCATGGTGGTGCCGATCATGGCATGGACGCCCTCCACCTCGCTGGCTGCCAGGAAGGCGATGGTCGCCACCACGTCCTCGGCAAATACGATCTTTCCGCCCTGGATGTTCTCAATGTTGGTATCGACTTCGTTCATTGTGTTGACCTCCTTCTGGTTTTTGGACACATTGATACGGTAACAGTATACCAACTTCTGTGGAAAAAGGCAACCCGTTATTGTGCGGTTGACACCTTGATATTTTCCGCCGTTTCGCCGGTCTGCCGCAGGACGATGTCCAGTATCTGGGCCACCTGCTCGTCGGTCAGGGCGTCGGCGTCCACGATCACGTTGACGGACCCGTTGTGCATGGACACGATGACCTCCTCGAAGCCCTTGGCCCGGATCAGGTTCTCCGTATTCAGCTCCGACTCCATGCAGTCCACCAGGGTCATCTTCTGCTTCTGGGCCTCGGACAGGGTGGCTTCGTCCCCGCCCTGGGCCACAATGGCGTCGAGATACGCCAGCTCCTGGGTCCTGACGCTGTCCCGTTCGCTGCGGTACATGTCGAAGAAGCTCCCCTGAGCCCCCGGCGCAGGCACGCTGACCGCTGCCGTGGCGGCCTTGGCCGCCTTCTCCTCGTTCCGGTTCATGATGACGTTGGCGGCCACCGCGGCAAGCAGCAGCAGGCACACCGCAAAGAGCGTCATGGTGCGTCGGTTCAGCAGTTTCCTCATGTTTTGGATGGATGGTCTCATGTTTTTTCCTCCTTATCGAATATTGTCAGATCTGGGGATATGGGTTTCATGGTCTATCCTATGAGGGATAGTTCATTTCAAACACCTCGATGCAGGAAAGGGGCACCCCTGTCACCGCCTGCACCGCTCGCTGAAGGCTCAGCCGCACGGCCGGGTCCGCCGCCCCCTCCGCCACCACGATGACGCCCCGGATCTCCGGCTCCCGCTCCACCAGGATGATGGGGCTCTGCCCACTCTCGGTGGAAACGGTGGCAGGCTGCTTCATCTCCCGGGACTGCTCTGACCGGGTGGCGGTGTTGACGCCGGAGGTCTCGGACACGCTCTCGTCCAGGGTGCTGACGGTGGCGGCAACCCGCTCCCCCGCCGTGGCGTAGGTGACCAGGACCCGGACCTTGCCCGCACCGCGCACCGTGCTAAGGATGTCCTCCAGCCGTGCTTCCAGCGTGTCCTCCGCCGCCGCAGCGGGCCCGTCCCGGGGCGCGGCCTGGAACCAGCCCTCGCCCAGGCCGTAGAAGAAGCCTGCCAACAAAAGCAGCGTCCCGTACAGGACCCAGGAGGCGTACTTCCAGCTCCGCAGCCGATCCCAGACGGCTTTCATCCCCGTCCCCTTCATTCATCCTCCCTTCAGCGCCAGCCAAAAAAGGCGCAAAGCTTCCAACAGATAGCAGACGGACACGGCCCGCCGACCCGCCGTCCCCACGGTCCCCGAGGGGAACAGCAGCAGCAACAGGCCCGTGACGGCGCCGCACACGCAGAGATCCAGCATCCCTTCCCTCACGATCCGCCTCCAAAGCAGCCCGCCGCCCCGCCGATGGACACGCCCAACATGGCCCCGGCGGCCAGGACCAGCGCCCCGAGGACGGTCAGCATCTCCCCCAGGGTGGCCAGCATGGTGCCCATCTCCCGCTGATCGAGGGGCAGGAGCAGGGCGGCCGCCCCGCGAAGGCCGAAGCCGTGCAGCAGCAGCGCCAGGGCGGGTCCCGCCGCCTGCCAGAGGGCCAGCAGCATGCCGGTCCGACCCAGGGCCCCCTTCACCAGGCCCAGGCAGGCTGCGGCGGCGCTCAAGGAATCCGACACCATGGACCCCACCAGGGGCAGGCTCCCCGCCGCCACCCGGCCCGTGCGCAGCAGCAGGGAATCCATCCCCGCCGCGCTTGCGCCCATGAGGGCCGCCAGGAGGGAGTAGCCCAGGGAGACGGCCCGCACGCCCCAGCGGGCCACGGCAAACAGCAGCCGGGAGAAGGAGGCGAGCACACTGTCCCCCGTCAGGTCCGCCGCCCGCAGGACCCCCGCCGACAGGACCAGGGGCACCAGGCCCCCTTCCATCCAGCGTAGGCAGGTGTGGACCAGCAGCTCCCCCAAGGTCCCCATGAGGGCCGCCCCCTGG
The DNA here is from genome assembly GCA_902768995.1 of uncultured Eubacteriales bacterium. Lineage (GTDB taxonomy): Bacteria > Bacillota > Clostridia > Christensenellales > CAG-138 > RUG472. The sequence continues at coordinate 19,612 of CACXNN010000020.1, forward strand.
GGGCTGCCGAGGAGCAGCAGCGCTCCGGTCATGAGGGGCACGGTCACGTCCGCCAGGGCCAGGATCCCTCTCAAACATGCCAGGCCCCGCCGGATAAGGGGCACCAGCTGCAGGAGCAGCAAAGCCGCCAGCCCCACGGACAGCACCCGGCGGGCGGGCACGCTGGGGGCGTCCAGCAAGGTTTCGAAGAGGGCCGCCAGGACCCCGGTGACCAGGGCGATCAAAAACAGCGACGCCGCCCCGGGCAGGCCCGCCCGGCCCTTCTCCTGCAGCCAGACGATGAGCCGCGACGGGTCCTCCTCCCCCTCCGCTAGGGAGCGCACCAGGGCGGAGGGCCGCTGCCACGGCTCCGTCCCCTCCAGACGGGAGAAGAACTCGTCCCAGGCAGCCAGGTCCACCCCGTCGAGCACGTCCCCCGTATCCGTAGGGGGAAGGGTGGCCGCGGGTCCGTCCAAAGGCGAAAGCAGCAGCAGGCCGCAGAGCAGGAGCGCCCTCATGGGCCTATCTCCGCCAGCACGGTCTCGGCGGAGCGAAGCACCTCCCGGACGGCGGGCAGCATGGCGCACAGGATCATGACCCGGCCGCACAGCTCCACCTTCAGGGCGATGTTCCCCTGGCCTCCGTCCCGGCAAATGCGGCTCCCCGCCTCCGTGAGGCAGGCGAGGCCCAAAATGCGGACCACCCGGCTCAAATATTCGGAGGACAGCTGGCCGAAGCCGGTCAGCTCCCGCAGGGAGACACCCAGCTCCTCCGTCTGCCCCAGCAGCATCATGAGCAGCAGCACGCCCGTGGCGAGGCCCGTCAGCAGGCCGTAGCCCCCGTTATGCCGGGCCAGGGTCACCGCCAGGAGCGTGCCCACGATCCCCACGCCCAGAACGCGCATCAGCTCCATTCATTACCTCCTTCAGTACAGGGAAAACACCCGCCGGATGGTCTCCATCAGGGAATTGACCGTCTCCAGCACCAGGAGCGTGCCGATGGCCAGACCCACCACCGCCACCAGGGCCGCCAGCTCCTCCCGGCCGCTTTGCTTCAGCAGCGTCATGATCACGGACACCAGCAGCCCCAGGCCCGCGATCTTGATAAGGATCTCGATCTGCATATCACAGGACCAGCAGCAGGGCCGCTACGCCGGTGAGGTACCCCACGGAGCGATAGACCTGCCCCTTGTTCTTGATCTCGGCAGCGGTTTGCTCCCGGCTTCGTTGGAGCAGGGCCAGCAGGGCGTCCCGCTCCGCCCGCAGCTCTGCGGGGGACCGGGTCTCGGACCGGGCGTAGGCGGCGAGGGCGCCTTGTTCCTCCGCCGTCAACAGGGGCATGGACGGTCCCCGGCCCCTCGAAAGGTCCATGAGCTGCTCTCGTTCCGGTGAGGGCGGGCAGCGCAAGGCCCCCTCCCGAAAGGACACCAGGGCGGCGAGCTGCCGTTCGCCGATCTCGCGGATGAGCTCAAAGAGCTTTAGCAGCGCCTGCGCCCGGCGCTGCAGACGGCGGCTCCTACTTTCCCCCGCCAAGGCGCACAGCAAAAACAGGGCGATCCCCGCCAACAGCTTCACAGCGTCTTTCCCTCCTCGTCTCGTATCTCCTGGACCTGGCCGCAGCCCGTCAAGCGCACGTACCGCTGGAAGGTCCTGCCCTCGAAGAGCCGCCCCATCCCCTCCCGATGCAGCAGCTCCTGAAAGGTGCCGCCGTGAGCCGTGCAGAGCACGTCCACGCCCCGGCTTTTCGCTTCCAGCACCGCCGCCACGTCGGAGGTGAGGTTCAGCTCGTCCGCCGCCAGGACCTGGGGGCCCATGGTGGACAGGAGCCGCAGCAGCCCCTCCCCCTTGCTGACGCCGGAGAGCACGTCCGTCCGATCCCCCAGATCGAAGGCCGAGGCGGACCAGGTCCCGGAGCAGGGTGGTCTTGCCGCAGCCCGGGGCGGAATAGAGGAGGGTGGAGCGCAGGCGCCCCTCCTGGAGCAGATCCGGCAGCACCCCTTCCCCGCAGCCCACCACGGGCCGGAGGATGCGGATGCAGAAGCCCGTGACCGCAGCGGGCGCGCCGGTCTCGGCGGATATCCGCCCGGTGACGCCCACCCGGCCCCCCTGCTGCAGGGTGATGAACCCCTGCCGTATCTCCTTCTCCCAGGCGTACCGGGCGTGGTTGCAGAAGGCGGACAAGAGCCCCTCCTGCTCCCCCTCCCGCAGCATGGGCCGACCGTTGGGGGCGTAGAGCAGCCGGCTCCCGGTGGGTGTGACCACCTCCATGGGCCGGCCCAGGCGCAGCCGTATCTCCGTGACGCCTTTGAGGTCCAGGGGCGCCAGAGCCTGACGCATGTCCTCCGTCAGCAGGGGCAACAGCCAGGTTTTCCAATTCGTTCCTTCGTCCATGGTCCACTGTATGTGACGGCTTTGGTGCACATGTGCATGCAACAAAAAAAGCGGCCCGCCGTAGCGAACCGCTGAACAATATGTGGAATTATAACAAGGTGCGGAAGGCCAGGCCGGAGGTACGGTCGAACCAGGGATCTTTCCCCCGGCGGAAGCCCTCGAATACCTGCCGACAGGTCCTGCTGTCCTCCGTGGTGAAGTAGAGGGTCACGAAGTCGAAGGGCGGCAGGGCCTTGTCCCCCAGGTACAGGGGCACGGAGTTGAGGAGGGTGGTGTACCGCCGATCGTGACAGAGCATGGGGAAGACGACGCCCTTGCGGTCCACCAGTTCCGGCTTTCCTGCACAGCTGCCGCAGCCCTTCTCGCCCCGGGCGGGGCAGGCGCGGAACTGCATGATGGGGAATCGGCCGTAAGCGAGGATGCCCCGGGGCTTCTTTCCGCCCAGCTTCGCGCCCATCTTCGCGGGCAGCTCGAAGGAAAGGGTGGTATCCGCAAGACCCATGGCCTCGTAGGTCTCCAAAGACAGGGTATTGGTCACGTTCAGGGTGGGGCCGCCGTGGACGACGAGCCCGGCCCGCCGGGCCAATACCAACTCGCACACGTTCCCCGCCACCGCGTCCGTGAGGCCCTTCTCCTTCAGGGCGAGGAGCCGGTCCAGGGCCGTCTGTTCCTCCAGGGGCCAGATGAGCTGAGGGAGCTCCGCCCACAGGGGCACGGCTTCCTGCAGCAGCTCCGGATGGCGCTCGATCTCCTCCAGGGGCAGGGCCACCGCCTCCGCCTCCGTTGGGAAGAAGGCCTGTTCCGCCCGTTCGAAGCGGAGGCGCAGGGCTTGTTTTTGGGATATATACGGCGCGATTTCTGGTGCCGCCATGGGATGGAGGGCGTAGCCGTTGCCCCGGCTGCGCATTTCCAGGAGCCTATCCAGGACCTCCCGCCGAAGGCCGTTCACCAGGGAGCCGGGCACGGGCAGGCCCTCCGGCAGCTCCACCCGGCAGTCGCGCACGGTGAAGGGCGTGCCGCCGGTCTTATTCAGGTTCCGCCGGGCCATATCCTCGGTCAGCGGGGCCATGTCCCCATTCGGTATGGGCGCGGTGGCCTGGGCCCGACGGCCAGCGCCGTCCTCCGCCGTGAGCGAAAGGGTGTCGTCGGTGGCGGTGAGCTTTAGGTCCACGGGCACGCCGGGGAACTCCCGCCGGTAGAGGTCGGCCAGCTTCCCGAACACGGTCTTGGACGCTGCAGCGTCCTCCGCGGTGCGGACGCCGAACATGCGCACGTTCCGCTTGCCGGTGAGATACCCGTCGGTGAAGCCGCTGCGGGAGAACACCGCCTGCAGGGTGGCCATATCCGGCTCCTTGCCTTCGAGGGCGGTGCGGACGGCGGTGACGGCGGCGGCCACGTACTCCGGCCGCTTCATGCGGCCCTCGATCTTCACGGAGCAGACCCCCGCCGCTTCCAGGTCCCGGACCCGGGTGATGAAGCTCATATCCTTCAACGACAGGGCGTAGGGCCGCCCGTTGCAGGAGGCGTTGAGGCGGCAGGGCTGGGCGCACAGGCCCCGGTTGCCGCTGCGCTCTCCCATCATGGCAGAGTAGTAGCACATGCCGGACACGCTCATGCACAGGGCCCCATGGACGAACACTTCCAGCTCCGCCCTGGTCTCGCCCCTTATTTTGCGTATCTCCTCCAAGGTCAGCTCCCGGGCCAGGACCACCCGGGAAAAGCCCATGTCCTCCAGGGCCTTCACCCCGGCGGCGTTGTGGACGGACATCTGGGTGGAGCCCACCAGCGGCAGGTCCGGGCAGATGGTCTTCAGCACCTTCACCACGGCCAGGTCCTGGACGATGACCCCGTCGGGCCCCGCCTCCGCCACCTCCCGGGCCGCGGCGAGAAAGGCGGGCAGCTCCTCGTCCCGGATGAGGGTGTTGAGGGTCACGTACACCTTCACCCCCCGGCCGTGGCAGTAGTTCACCGCCTCGGCAAGGCTGTCGTCCTTGAAATTGTCCGCGTTGCGCCGGGCGTTGAAGGCGCCGGTGCCCAGATACACGGCGTCGGCGCCGCTCCTCACGGCGGCGATCAGGCTTTGTTCGTTTCCGGCAGGAGCCAATATCTCCATGGCAGGACCTCCCCTCGTTTGTCTCTATTATAGCGACCCAAATCCCTCCTTGCAATCGCTCTTTTGTGCGGGTATACTATAGAAAACCCTTGGAAAGGCGCAGCGATATGGAAGTCAAGAAGTTCAGAAAAAAGTGGGGCGATCGAAAGGACGGCCGCCGGATCAGGAGCCTTACCGCCATGGCCATGGTCTCCCCCTATATCATGGTGACCCGGAATACCTCCAGCAACTTCTTCCGGGATACGGTGGAGATCACGGAGATCGAGAAGTACATCCGTGAGAAGCGGCGGGAAGGGCTGAAGAACTTCGGCATCATGCACGTGATCATCGCCGCCTACGTGCGGGCGGTCTCCCATCGGCCCGCCGTCAACCGGTTCATCGCCGGGCAAAAGATCTACGCCCGGGACGAGTATATCGAGATGTCTTTGGTGGTCAAGAAGGAGATGTCCGCGGACTCCCCCGACACCTGCATCAAGCCCATTCTGGACGCCCACGACACGGCGGCGGAGATCTACCACAAGATCAACGCCCTCATCGAGCAGAACAAGGCCACGGCGGAGCTGAACAACAACTTCGACAACACGGCCAAGCTCTTCTCCTTCATCCCCGGGGTGCTGCTGAAGTTCGCCGTGTGGCTGCTGAAGCTGTTGGACTACTTCGATCTGCTGCCCCGGAAGCTGACCATGGCCAGCCCCTTCCACGCCTCCTTCTTCATCACGTCCATGGGCTCCCTGGGCATCCCGCCCATCTATCACCATCTGTACGACTTTGGGAACATCCCCGTGTTCCTGGCCTTCGGGTCCAAGTACCGGAAGCACGAGGTGAACGCCGACGGCACCGTGTCCGAACGGAAGTACGTGGACATCACCGCCGTCACCGACGAGCGCATCTGCGACGGCTTCTACTACGCCTCCGCCTTCAAGCTCATGCGGACCTACCTCAAGAACCCCGCCATCCTGGACGAGCCCGTGCTGGGGCCCGTGCGGGACGTGGACTAAAGCAATGGCCGCCGACAAGCGCAAACGGCGCTTCTCCACCTACATCCTGCCCATCCTGTTCTGCGGGCTGCTGATCGCCCTGGCCGTCCTGACGGACCGGCACAAAGAACAGCCCGTCAAGGGGGTGCTGCAGGAGGGCGAGCCCCTGACGTTGACGGAGCAGGCCATGGAGAACTACCTCTACGCCGCCGGGTTCACCCTCCGGGACGAAGCGATCCTGGACGGCAGCGGCCAGGAGGTCGGCTCCCTGACCGTGGGCCGCGACGGGGACGCCGTCGCGTCCATGACCCTCTCCTTCCCCCTGTCCACCTACATCCCCACGGAGGACGACGAGGGGCTGGACGGGCTGAAGGCGGCCCACGATGCTGACGCCCAGCGGGGGCAGGAGCTGTTCTTAGCCCTGTTCGACGCCATTTCCGCCACGGACAAGCGGGTGGCCGCCCGGCGGGACAGCGCTTCAGCGAAGCTCCAGACCACCATGGACACCGGCAAAGCCGCCGCCCAGGCCGCCAACAGCTGGCGGTTCGACTTCTCCCTGGCCCCCGATACCTTCGAGGGCACGGTCACCGTTTCGTTTACACTTGTAAAATAACTGCATTCTGCAAATATTCCGCAATTTGGTCATAGAGTTGTGACGTTTTGGACGAATCTGCCTGCTATGCTCGGGGCATGGAAAGGAGGTTCAGCCATGAAACGAGTCACAGCTTTCTTTTTTGTATGCCTTCTTTTGCTCACGGGCTGCCAGCCCACGCCCGCCGTGGAGACGGTGCCGCCCAAGGATTTCGACGCCCTGATCGAAAAGGCGCAAACGAGCCCCGCAACCGTGCAAGTGACGCTGGTGCCGGAAGCTGAGGATATCTCTGCCGCCGCAGCAGAGGAGGCATTGGAGCGCTTTCAAATGGAGTTCTATGGGAATTCAGAGGCCTTCCATGTGGTGGTGGACGCCCAGGTGGTCCGACCCCAGGGGCCCTTCCCCATCCTGGAAGTGACCCCCGGGGACTTCGATGACGAGAGCGCCCAGCCCTTCTTCGACGTGCTGACGGAAGGGTACACCCTCTATACGGCGGAGGAGCTGGAGACCAAGGCGTCCCTGGAAAAACAGATAACGGAGATGCAGCAGTTCATCGACGACGGGCTCCCCGGCTACGACGGCCCGGCCAGCAAGAAGAAGGACGAGATCAAGCATTGGAAAAACGAGCTGGAGAAGCTGAAGCAGCGGTATCTCACCGCCCGGGACGAGCCGGGGATCCCGGCCGCCAAAGTGCAGCTCACCTGGCGGGAGCCGGCCAAGTATGACACCCAGACTGCCGGCGCCTTCCTGGTGCAGAGTGCGGACAGGAAGCAGACCTTCCAGGTCCGGACCAACGCCACGGGCGCCCACGGCAAGCGCAACTTCGACAGCAAGCAGGCCGTGGTCATGTTCTACAACGATGCAGCTTTGCCGGAGAACGCCATCCGCGCCTTCTATCAG
>CACXNN010000021.1 GCA_902768995.1 uncultured Eubacteriales bacterium
TAGCCCGGGAAGCCGTGGACGTTGTATCCCGCCGTGTGGGAGAGCAGGGCGGAGAAGGAAAGTGGCCCCTTCTTCACGAACTCCGGCACCACGCCGGAGATATCCGCGTCCAGGTCGATCTTCCCCTTGTCCACGTAGCGAAGGAGGGTCAGGGCGAACATGGGCTTCGATACGGAGCCCGCCTGAAACAGCATGTCCGGGTTCACCGGGAAGTCTTCGCCGTACCGGCCGCTGCCGGAGCAGTAGGTGTTGAAATCGCCGTCGCTGTCGTAAACGGCGATGCTCACGCCGTAGCCCTTTTTTCCCCTGAGGCGCATGGCTTTATCCACGTCGACGCCATAGAAGTCCTTGATCGTTTTGCTTGGACCCTTCAGCGTCCGCATCAGCACGGCCTCGCCATCCTCGATGACGCCGGTCTCCCGAAAGCCCGCCTTGTGATAGACGTGCAATCCCTTCTCGTTTTCCGGTTCGGTGGACAGGTAGAGCATATCCGCGCCGTTGGCCTTGAAATAGCGGATGATTTCCTGCAGAGCGGCCTGGCCGCAGCCCTTGTCCTGCTCGGTTTTGTCGATCATGAACCGCCAGAGCCAGTAGCGATCATCCGGATCTTTCCCTTCCGGATCAAAGGCAAACATACAAAAGCCCACGAGCCGATCGTCCGCATAGATGCCGAAGGGACGGGGTACTTTTCATTCGTTTCCGCCGCCTCTTTCAGGGAATAGTCGTTCGTTGCCACAAAGGGCTGATCCTCCCGCACAGTTAGGGCGAGGACCGCTTCCCGGTTGCTGTCGTCGATGGGTCGCAGCGTGATATTCATAAATCATTCCTCCAAAATATATTATTGTATAAATGGGTAAAAAAACACCGTGACGAGCGGACGCCACGGTTACATGTCAAAGGATATGCGCCCCGAAACAGGGGTCACGCACGAACCGAGGTCATCCTGCTGTATTTCGTTTTCCCTGTGAACTTGTTGCCCATTTTAGATGACCTCCTTTCTTTGATTTTGCGCTTGTACTATATCAGAAAAACGCCTGCAAGTCAACGATGTCTTTCATATATTCTTGTTTCGAAACTGGGGCTTGCTTTACCCGTTCCTTTTGATATAATACCCTCCATGGAAAGTACAAGAAAGAACAAAATGGCCACCGCGCCGGAGGGGCGGCTGCTCCTGTCCATGGGCTGGCCCATCATCGTCTCGATGCTGGTGCAGGCCCTCTACAACATCGTGGACAGCGTGTTCGTGTCCCGGCTCTCTACATTGAGCCCGGAGCAGCTCACCGGCATATTGGGCGATCTCTATGTGCCCGGCACGGAGAGCACCATCGGCGACAAGGCCCTGAACGCCCTCTCCACGGTAAACCCCCTGCAGATGCTCATGATCTCCGTGGCCGTGGGCACCGCCGTGGGCATGAACTCCCTGATCTCCCGGCGGCTGGGCGAGCAGCGGATCGGGGACGCCAACCGGGCCGCGGGCAACGGCCTGGTGCTCATGATCCTGAGCTCCCTGGTCTTCACCTCGATCGGCCTGTTCCTCTCCCGTCCCTTCATGAACTGGCAGGACAACGACCCCATCGTCCGGCTCTTCGGCCGGGAGTACATGACCATCTGCCTGTCCCTCTCCGTGGGCATCTTCCTTTCCGTGGGCATCGAGCGGATCATGACCGCCCAGGGCCGGACCATGGTGGCCATGATGATGCAATTGACCGGCGCGGTTTCCAACATCATTTTGGACCGGGTCTTCGTGCTGGGGCTCGGGCCCATCCCGGCCATGGGCGTTACCGGCGCGGCCATCGCCACGGTGGCGGGCCAGTTCGCGTCCATGACGTTAGCCCTCGTTATGCTCACCCGGTCCAAGAGCGAGATACAGCTCAAGCGGGAGCACTTCAAGGTCCGCAAGCAGACCGTGAAGGACATCTACAGCGTGGGCGTGCCCTCCATCCTCATGCAGGCCGTGGGCACGGTGATGTACCTGGGCATGAACGGCATTTTGAAGGGTCTCGGGGAATACCACATGGAGCATCTCGATCCCAACGTGAACTACGTGGACGCCTACAAGAGCGCCTTCGGCACCTACTTCCGCCTCCAGTCCGTGATCTTCATGCCGGTCTTCGGCCTCAACAACGCGGCCATGAGCATCCTGGGGTATAACTTCGGCGCCCGGAACAAGAAGCGGTTCATGCGGGCCTACGGCATGCTGACGTTGTTCTGCGCCGCCTTCATGATCGCGGGCACCGCCCTCTTCGAGCTGGGGGCCCCCACCCTCATGGAGCTGTTCGCCGTCAGCGACTTCACCTACGGCGTCACCGTCACCACCATCCACATCATCGCCTGGGGCTTCGTGTGCGCGGCCGTGGGCATCTCCATGGGCACGGTCTACGGGGCCACGGACACCGGCGTCTACGGCATGATCACGTCCCTTGCAAGGCAGCTCGTGATCCTGCTCCCCGTAGCGTACCTCATGGCCACCCTGACCCATCGGATCGAGGCGGTCTGGTGGGCCTTCCCCATCGCCGAATTCTCCCACCTGCTCCTGGCCGGATTTTTGATGCTCCGGCTGTATCGGAACAAGATCAAGCCCCTGGATCAGCACCGGGCGTAGGGCCCCTGGTTTCGCCCCCTTTTCTGCAGGGAAAAGGGGGCTTTCTTGCATTCTGTTCTTGCCATTTACAGGAATTATTGATAAGATATATTTGGTATAGTATGTTTCCCTAAGGGGGATGGAAGCGTCCCCTGCCCTTCCGACCAAAGGAGGTAAATATGAAACTGCGCAAATGTATCGCCCTGCTGCTGCTCGTCGTGATGGTGTTGGCGCTGGCGCCCAGCGTCACCTACGCGACGCCGCCGCTGGGCCCCTGCCCCAGTCCCTATTCCTCCCGCAACGGCGGGAACCACAACTGGCGCCACACCGGGCACAAGGACCCCACCTGCACGGAGGCGGGCTCCGACACCTATCGGTGCGGCTACTGCGACCAGCTCTATACGGACACGATCCCGCCCCTGGGCCACGATTGGTCCGGCCCCCAGGTCGTGAAAGCGCCTACCTGCTTTGACGCCGGCCTCAACCACTATGTATGCCGGCGGAACAGCAGCCACCAGTACGACGAGGTCGTCCCGGCCCTCGGCCACAACTGGGGCCCTCCCCAGGTGGTGAAGGCGCCCACCTGCACGGAGGACGGGCTCACCCGGTACGTCTGCCAGAGGAACGACAACCACACCCGGGATTTCACCGTGCCGGCCCTGGGCCACGACTGGAGCGACTGGTACGTGGCGAAGGAGCCCTCCCTGCTCGAGGAGGGCATCGAGGAGCGCGTCTGCCAGCGCTGCGGCCTGACGGAGCAGCGGGCCATCCCCATGCTGGGCCAGAAGGAGGACTACAGCCTGACCCTGATCATGACCCAGGCCGTGCCCGCCGGGGACACCTTCGCCTATGACGACGTCTTCGGCGAGGGCAGCGGCGTGGCCCTGCTCTATAACGTCACCTTGATCAACACCGGCAAGGGGCCCATGAACGTCCGCGACTTCGTGGGCGGGAACGGGGTGTCCTCCACCATCGACACCCAGGTCCTGGAGCCGGGGCAGAGCGCCAGCTTCTCCCTGCCCTGGACCCTGACCGACGAAGAAATCATCCCCGGCAGCGCCTCGGAGACGTTGGCCGGCGCCGCCCATTTCGACTTCTTCTTCTTCGGCGACGACTTCGACGGGGACCAGGTATGCTGCTCCAACACCGTGTCCTTCGAGTACAAGGTCAAGAACCCCGAGGGCTTCGAGGATTGGGATATGCCTTCGGAGAGCACGGTGGAGGTGTGGAAGGAGCTGCTCTACGGCCCCTCCGATCCCAACGGCTGGCAGCTGGACGAGACGCTGGTCTTCGTGATCTACGTGAGGAACATCGGCGATCTGGATATCGAAGGGCTGACCATCTGCGACGTGATGGACGGCTATCCGGAGGAAGCGCTGATCACCGTGAACCTGCCGGTGGACGAGGTCAGAGCCTATACGCTCCTGCACACCGTGACCCCCGAGGACGTGAACAAGGGCTATATCTCCAACTTCGGCCGGGCCCGCTGGGCCGATCCTGAGGACGGGGAGAGCATGCTGTGCGATTCCTACGACGTGACCGTCCCCGTCATCAACCGGGCGGGCATGGTGGTGACCAAGGTGGTGGACGGCGGCCCCGCCAACGGCAAGTATTACGTGCCCGGAGAGACCGTCCACTTCAAGGTGACCGTCCATAACAACACCGGCGTCACCCAAAAGGCCATCATGGTGGTGGATCCCCTGGTGGGCGAGACCAAGACCTGCCCGGATTTGAACCCCGGCGAGTCCGTGACGCTGGACTTCGACTACGTGGTGACGGAGTATGACGCCATCGTCGGCTATGTGGAGAACTACGCCTACACCATGGAGATCGACGGCTTCAGCAACACCGTCTGGGTGGACACGGGCTTCGACGATCCCTTCGGCGTCATCACCGCCCTGGAGGTGATCAAGGAGGAGACCAGCACCCCCAAGGATCCCCGGGGCTATCAGCTGGGCGAGACCATCAGCTACACCATCACCGTGAAGAACATCGGCGAGACCATGATCGTGGAGGGCACGGTCCATGACAGCCTGGCCTCCGGCAGCGGGGAGATCGGCGCCTTCGACAACCTGTACCCCGATACCTCCCGGACCTACAAATTCTCCTACAAGGTGACGGAATCGGATATCGTCAACCACCAGGTGGTCAACCAGGCCTTCGCATGGCTGGACGGCGACGTGATCCCCTCCGAGCCCGTGAAGAGCCCCACCTGGAGCGACGAGATCACGGAGGAGGAGAAGAAGGACACCTCCGGCGCCTTCCTGCCCGGCGACGACTTCTGCAAGCGGGAGCTGACGGGCAAGGGACCCGCCACCGACGCCTTCTCCGTCCATTTCTGCGCCGAGCATCTGAAGGTGGCGGAGGAGCTGGAGGCGCTGAAGGCCACCGCTTCGGAGGAGGAATACCTGAAAGCGGCCCGGACCGCTTACCTCCAGGCCATGGACGATATGTACGAGGCCGCCGCGGATAAGGCGGACAGCGCTGCCGCCGCCGCGCTCATGGAGCAGCGGCTGACCTTCAAGGCGTATATGAGCACCTACGAGGCGCTGCTGAACAGCCTCTATCCCAGCGAGCCCTTGACCGTGGCCCGGGAGCTGGAGCGGGAGGCCCGGGAACGGTGCGTGGATCTGTGCTACGACCTCCACGAGGCGGGCAAGGCCCGGCCGGACAGCATCCTGGGCACCTACGAGACCCTGGCGGCCGCCACCTCCGGCGAGGTCTGCGTCCGCACCGAGGGTGAGCGCCAGGAGGCGGAGCTGGCCTACACGGAGGTCCTCTGCGCCGCCCACGCCGCCATCGACGAGAAGGTGGCCGCCCTGACCGGGTCGGCCCAGAACGGGGAGGCCCGCAGCAACGCCTTCCTGCGGGCCCAGCGCATGTGGCAGACGGCCATGGACACCCGGACCAACGCCCACTACAAGGCCGCGGACAAGGACGGCAGGGCCCTCATCGTGAAGAACAGGAAGGCCCTCGACAAGTACCTGGCCGCCCGCAAGGGCCTCTTGACCGTCCTCTATCCCGATCAGCCCGACGTGGTGGCCCAAGTCGTCGCCCGGGTGATCCAGGACAAGGAGATGGATCTGTGCAAGCTGTGGAAGTGATGGGATAAAGTGATCTTTTGCCGCTTTTTTCTCTTCCGTGAAGGGGTGCGAAGCCGAGCGCTGCCTGCGGCAGAAACAGCGAGGTGAAGCACGGGCAAAACAACGAGAAACCAAACAGCGTGCAGGTTTCGACTATGTTTTGCCCCTGGGTAAAAGCGGCGCAAAAAAGAGAAGCTTAAGAAGAAAAAGAGGGCTGTGCGCGCAGCATAGTCCTCTTCTTAAGTTCTTTTGGCGTTCCCTTTTCTTTCAAGAAAAGGGAGCGAAGCTTTCAATCCTTCCTTAATGAAAACATCCTTTGCGGGATGTGGCAGTAGCCGCCGGGGTTCTTCTCCAGGTACTTCTGGTGGTACTCCTCGGCGGGGAAGAAGTTTTGAAGGGGCAGCAGCTCCACTTTAAGGGGCGCGCCCACCTTTTGGGCCTCCCCGTCGAAGGCGGCCTGAAGGGCCGGCAGCTGGTCCGGGTCCGTGTAGTAGACGCCGGTCCGATACTGGATGCCCTCGTCGCCCCCCTGCTTGTTGACGGACAGGGGGTCGATGACCATAAAATAGAGGTCCAGGAGCTCGGGGAGGGATAGCTTCGTTTCGTCGTAGTCGATCCGCACCGTCTCCGCGTGGCCGCTGTTTCGGCACACGTCCTGATAGCTGGGCGCGGCGTCGGGGCCGTTGGCGTAGCCCACCTGGGTGGCGATCACTCCCTCGAACTGATCGAAAAACTTCTGCATGCCCCAAAAGCAGCCCCCGGCCAGATAGATGGTTTGCATGAAACGAACTCCCTTCCGTTGATGGAAGACAGTATATCATTTCCCGGCCGTCTTGAAAAGGGGTCGTCGAAGGACGGCGAACCCCCTCCCCTGCCAACATGCGGATGAAAACCGCCTGTTTCCGCAGCCGTCGATCAGCGATTTTGGTCTTGCATTTTGGCAAACGGTTTGATACTATAGGGCGATTTGAAAAAAAGGTACGCATATATGAATCTGACTGTGAAAGAAGAATACCTGGCCGCTCTGAAGGAGGGCCAGAAGGAACAGGCGAAGCTGACGGCCCTGGGGAAAGACCCGGAGCCGGCGGTGCTGGAGGAGCTGTTGCCGGAGATGACGAAGCTCCCCGTCCAGGAGCTCAAGAGCCAGGAGATCCCCATGGACCGGATCGTGGGCACCGTGACCCGGGGCCGGATCTCGGCCCTGACGGCGGGGTTCATGCCCCTGCTCCCGGAGGAGAGCGAGTTCGCCCTGAAGTGGATGGCCCTGTGCGAAGCGCACCTCTCCGACACGGGCATCCGGGACCCGATCCTCTGCTACGAGTACCTGGGCAGCTTCTACGTCCAGGAGGGCAACAAGCGGGTCAGCGTCCTCAAGCGCTTCGGGAACACCCGGATCTTGAGCGACATCCGCCGCATCCTGCCCGAAAAGAGTGACGACCCCCGCGTCCGGGCCTACTACGAGTTCGTGGACTTCCATCGGGCCACGGGCTCCTACGACATCCAGTTCCAGAAGCCCGGCGAGTATACGAAGCTTTTCACCGCCCTCAACAAGAAGCCCGGCGAAATATGGACCGAGGAGGAGCGCCGCCGGTTCTCCGCCCGCTGCGCCAACTTCAAGGAGGCCTTCGAGGCCCTGGGGGGCCGGGCCAAGGAGCTCCGGTGCGAGGACGCCCTGCTGCTGTGGCTACGGGTCTACCCCTACGACGAGCTGGGGGCCATGCCCGCCAAAGCGTTGAAGGAATCCCTGTCGGGCCTCTGGGAGGACGTGCAGGTCACGGCGGACCCGGAGCCCGTCCAGGTCCACACTGCCCCGGAGGCGGCCCAGCCGAGCCTGATCACCAAGCTCATCTCCCCCGCCCCCAAGCGATTGAACGTGGGGATGATCTACCAGCAGGACGAGGAGATCAGCACCTGGACCCGAGGCCACGCCCAGGGGGCAGCCCACCTGCAGGCGGCCTTCCCCGACCAGGTGAAGGTCCGGGAGTACCGCCACGCCGACACGCCCGAGGAGACGCTGACCCTTCTCGACCAGGCGGCGGCGGAGGGGGCGGACCTCATATTCACCACCACGCCCCTGCTGTTGGGCGCCACGCTGAAGGCGGCGGTGAAGTACCCCAAGGTGCGGTTTTTGAACTGCTCCGCCGGGACCAGCCTCTCCAGCGTCCGCAGCTACTACTGCCGCATCTACGAGGGCAAGTTCATCACCGGCATGATCGCCGGGGCCATGGCCAAGAACGATCTCATCGGCTACGTGGCCTCCTACCCCATATTGGGGGTCCCCGCCTCCATCAACGCCTTCACCCTGGGCGCCCGCATGACCAACCCCCGGGCCCGGGTGCTCCTCGAATGGAGCTGTCTCGAGGGGAGCGCGGTGGAGAAGCTCATCGCCCGGGGCGCCCGGGTGATCTCCAACCGGGACGTGCCCCTGCCCGACGCCCACTACATGGGTCTCGGGGAATACGGCACCTACCTTATCGACGAGGCGGGCCGGCTCTCGCCGCTGGCCTCCCCCTGCTGGATGTGGGGGAAGCTCTACGAAAACCTGGTCCGGACGGTCCTCTCCGGCAGCTACGATCAGAAGAAGGCCCCTGAGGCCATCAACTACTGGTGGGGCATGGACAGCGGCGTCATCGACGTACAGATGACGGAGCTGGTGCCCGAGGGCATCCGCACCCTGGCCGCCGCCATGATGGACCGGATCAAGACCGGGGCCCTGCTGCCCTTCCAGCGGGAACTGGTGAGCCAGGACGGCGAAATAAAGAACGACGGCAGCCGGGACCTTTCCTCCCGGGAGCTGCTGACCATGGACTACCTGTTGGAGGGCGTGGAGGGGGCCATCCCCGCCTATGGGGAGCTGCTGCCCATGTCCCGGGCCCTGGTGCGGGAGCTGGGCCTCCACACCGAGGACCTGCCCGCGGAGGCATAGCCATGCGCATCTTAGCCGTTTCCGACGAGGAGTGCCCGGCCCTGTGGGACCACTACCGGCCAGGGCGGCTGGACGGGTACGATCTCATCCTGTCCGCCGGGGATCTGAAGGCGGACTACCTTTCCTTTTTGGTCACCATGGCCCATGCCCCCCTCCTCTACGTCCACGGGAACCACGACGAGGGATATTCCCGCCGCCCGCCGGAGGGCTGCGACTGCATCGACGATCAGCTGGTCATCTACCGAGGCCTGCGCATTTTGGGCCTGGGCGGCTGCCTTCAGTATCGGCCCGACGCCCCCCAGCAGTTCACGGAGCGGCAGATGGTCAAACGGATCGCCCGTCTCCGCTTCGCCCTGTGGAAAAGCGGCGGCGTGGACGTGGTGGTGACCCACGCCCCGCCCCTGGGCCTCGGCGACGAGGAGGATCTGCCCCACCGGGGCTTCGCCTGCTTCCGTAAGCTTTTGGACCGGTACGAGCCCGCCCTCTGGGTCCACGGCCACGTGCACATGCGGGGCTGGCCCCTGCCGGAGCGGGAGCTCCTTGAGGGGGGCACCCGGATCGTCAACGCCTCGGAGCGCTGCGAGCTGGAGCTCCCGGACCGGCCCTTCGCCCCGGAGGACCGCAACGCCCTCCGGTACGTCACCCGCCACAGGGAGCCGGAGGACCGCCTGTGCCTGTAAAGAAGCCATTCGGCTTCTTTTTTTGCAGAATGCCTCTTGCGCTGGTTTTCAATGCAGGGTATACTGTATGTGTATACAATTCTGCTTTCCGCTGACGTACCGAAACACGCAAAGGGGGTTATCGACTTATGAAAATCGGTTCTTTCCGCGTCAAACGATGGATCAGTCTGGGGCTGCTGCTGGTGATGGTGCTGTCCTTCGCCGCGCCCACGTTCGCCCTGCCGACTCTCTGGACCAAGAGCATCTCGATCACCAAGAACCCCACTCAGATGATCTACGAGATCGGAGAATCCTTCGATCCCTCCGGCATGAAGGTCGTCGGCCACATTTACAACAGCGGCGGAAAGCATGTGACGGACTTGAACGTCAACCTGTCCGACCTGACCATCTCCCCCACCAAATTCACCAAAGCGGGCAAGCAGAAGGTGACGGTGAAGGTCCAGGCCATCGGCAAAAGCGATTCCATGGAGTGGTTCTCCGATTCCCTCTATGTGACGGTCAACGAGTCCGGCGATTCGCCCACCGAGTACTACACGGACATCTTCGTGGCGTCCCAGCCCAGCAAGACCATCTATAAGATCGGCGAGTCCTTCAAGACCTCGGGCCTGTCCATCTCCGGCCACGTGTACCGGGAGGAGGACGGCAAGAAGCACACGGTCACCAAGCTGAGCCAGAAGGACATGAAGATCTCCCCCTCCAAGTTCACCAAGTCCGGCAAGCAGAAGGTGAAGCTGAGCTTGAAGCTCCTCTCCAAGAGCGGCGAGGACAAATGGTTCTCCACCTCGGTGGAGGTCCTGGTGGAGAAGGGCGACGTGAAGATCACCAAGCACCCCTACGGCGAGACCGTCCAGGAGGGCGGCTCCTGCGGCTTCGTCTCCCGGGCGGACAACGACGACAGCCGCCACTGGTACTTCACCAAGAACGGCACCGTGGTGGACGCCAAGGACGCCTCGGCCTACTTCCCCGGCCTCACGGTCTCCGGCGTCACCGGTGAGCACATCAAGCTCCACCACATCCCCGCCTCCATGAACGGCTGGTCCGCCTACTGCGTGTTCTACGGCAACGGCGGCTCCGTCACCAGCAACAAGGCCGGCATCGTGGTCCTTTCCAGCGGCTCCTCCACGGTCTACGAAACCGAAGCGCCGGTGGAGATCACCCCCAAGGCCATCACCACCACGCCCCAGCCCACCGAGGAACCGGAGGTCACCGAGGAGCCGGAGGTCACCGAGGAGCCGGAGATCACCGAGGAACCGGAGATCACTCAGGCGCCCGCCGCGCCGGATACCCCCCGCGTGACGGCCACGCCCAAGCCCACCAAGACCCCCAAGCCCACCCCCGAGCCGGACTACGCCGAGGGCATCCACTGCACCATCAACGGCGAGAGCCGGGTCCCCATCGTGGGCAGCACCCTGCTGGAGTGCGAGGCGGAGAACATCGATGGCTTCGTCTTCGATCACTGGGAGATCAACGGGGAGCCGGACTATGAATCCGGCGCGTCCGCCGCCTTCATCGCCTCGGAGGCCTGCGTCATCCAGGCCTACTACCACGAGCGCAAGGTGCTCCGGACCGTCAACTGCTTCTTCCAGCTGCTGACCAAGAACAACAACGCCTCCGGCACCAAGTACACGGAGTTCGACTTCGAGGAAGCCTACTACAGCCCCGTCACCAAGAACTACTGCCCCGCCGGCTCCCTCTCCTGCTACGTGACCGCCGTGATCCCCAAGAAGGCCCAGATCGACTACTGGCTCATCAACGGCGTCAAGTACCAGTTCCCGGACACCACCGTCAACAAGTTCCGGATCGTGGGGCTGAACGAGGCCACCACCATTGAGCCGGTGTTCAAGGGCATCTCCCCCACCAACCAGCACGCCCGGCCCTTCGCCGCCCGAGAGCTGGAGAAGCAGATCCCCATGGTCATGCACTGCATCAACTGCTGGGGCCAGTTCATGAACGCCTCCGGCAGCCCCGCCGGGCAGGACTATCTGGAGTTCGACTTTGAGAACCCCTACACCAACCCGGTGACCCGCAAGAAGCTGCCCGGCGGCAAGCTGGACATCTTCATCTCCTCCAAGCTCCCCAAGGGCTGCGTCGTGGACGCCTGGCTCATCAACGACGTGAAATACCAGTTCGCCGGCAACGCCGTGCTGAAGTTCCGGGTCACCGGCCTGGACGAGGGCACCACCTACGAGATCCGCTTCCGTGGCGTCTCCTCCCCCACCGAAGCTCCCGGCACCGTCGCCGCTCCCACGCCCACCGTACCCGGGTTCCGGAACCCTGGCATCCCGATCGTCTCCCGGGCGCCGCGCATCGTCACCCCCACCCCCAGGCCAAAGCGCATCGTCATCAACTGACGAGGACCGTCCCCCATCACACAAAAGCGGCAGACCGAAAACGGTCTGCCGCTTCTATATTTTTCCGATGGCGCCAGGGGACGGCCGGTCCCCCGGTTCCCCTGGGGTTTATCTGCCCCCCGCCACTACATCCCTTCCTCTCCCGCCAGGGCCGGACCCTGGGGCGCGGCGGGCGCTTCCGGCGCGGGGGCGGGCTCAGGCTTCCTGTCCCGGCGCAGGATGTCGTAGAGCACGGGGACGATGAAGACGGTCATCAGCGTGGCGTAGGTGAGGCCGCCGATGCACACGATGGCCACGGGCTGGATGATCTCCGCCCCGGTGCCCATGCCCACGCCCAGGGGCAGCAGGCCCAGGATGGTGGTGAGGGCGGTCATGAGCACGGGCCGGATGCGCATGGTGGCCGCCTTCACGATGGCCTCCCGCTTATCTAAGCCCTCCTCCTCCCGGAGCCGGTTGGCGCAGTCCACCAGCACGATGCCGTTGTTGACCACCACGCCCACCAGCATGATCATGCCCACCATGGACACGATGCTCATATGGAACCCCGCCGCCAGCAGGCCCAGGAACCCGCCGGCGAAGCTGAGGGGCACCGTCAAAATCACGATGAAGGGCGAGAGCAGGGACTGGAACTGGGCCACCATGATGAGGTAGATGATGAGCACGCCCAGCAGCATCAGGAACACCAGGTCCTTCATGGCGTCCATGATGGTCTCGTTCTCCCCGGCGTACTCCACCTGGCAGCCCTCGGGCAGCGCCACGTCCGCCAGGGCCTTTCGAGCCTCGGTGGACACCAGTGTCACGTTGTACCCGTCCGCCACGGTGGCGGAGACGGAGATGTAGCGCCGCTGCTCCAGCCGGTGGATGGAGGAAAGGGTCTCGGTCTCGGAGATGGTGATGATGTCCTTCAGGGGCACCTCCTCGGTGGTGCCGTCCCGCAGCGTGGCGGTGACGGTCATCTTCTCCAGCTTCCGCCGGTCCGTCTCCCCGTCCTCCGAATGGATGGTGGCGGAGAGAGAGGTGGTGCTGGTGGTGACCTGGGAGGTGCTGACGGAGCTGGTCAGCTCCTGGACGATGGCGAGGTACACCTGGGCGGTGGTCAGATTGTGCTCGATGGCCTTCTCCTTGTCCACCGTGATGTGCAGGGCCGGGGAGGTGTCCTCCGCCCCGCCGGTGATCTCCCGGAGGCCCTCCACCGTCTTGAGCCGCTCCGCCACGGCCTGGGCCGCCATGCGCAGGTCGTTGAGATCGTTGGAATAGATGTTCATGGTGAAGCCGCCGCTTTGGAGCATGGAGCCCATGCTCATGGTGGATACGGTGGCCACCTCGAAGTCCACCTCCCCCTTGAAGGGGGCCAGGACCTCTCGGATGTCCTTCGTTGCCTCGATGCTGCTGTAGCCGCTGTTCTCGTCCACCAGGGCGTAGACGGTGATCTGATCCCCGCCGCCCCCGGAGGACAGGCCCACCAAGCTCTCCATGCCGCCGTTGATCATGCCGCCGATGTCGGTGAGATGGGGCACCGATTCCATGGCGGCCATCATCTCGTCCGCCACCCGGCACCGGTCCTCGAAGGTGTACTCCTCCGGCACGGACACGGTGATGGAGATCTGGGTGCCGCCGCTTTCGGGGAAGTATTCATAGCCCTGCCGCAGGGAGCACCAGGCCGAGCCCCCCAGCAGCCCTAAGGCCAGCAGCAGGGCCAGGGCCCGATGGCGCAACGTGAAGCGGACCGTCCGTTCGAAGCCCCCCATGAGCTTCCTGGCCAGGTTGCTCATGGGCTTCACCTTCCGCCGCAGCAGGCCCTGGGCCATGGCGGGGATCACGGTGAGGGCCACGATCAGGCTGGCCATGAGGGAATAGGCGATGGTCAGGATCATGTCCATGAAGATCTGCCTGGTCATGCCGTGGACGAAGATGATGGGCACGAACACGCAGATGGTGGTCAACGTGGAGGCGGTGATGGCCCCCATGACCTCCCGGGCCCCCTGGATGGCGGCCTCCTTGGGCGCCATGCCCTCGGACCGCAGGCGGTAGATGTTCTCGATGACCACGATGGAGTTGTCCACCAGCATGCCGATCCCGATGGCGAGACCCGCCATGGAGATCACGTTCATGGTGACCCCGGAGGGCGGACATGGCCATATGGATGTAGTCCCCCTGGTCCATGAGGGACACGAAGCTGAGCCCCGGATACTGGTCCTCCAGCTCCCGGAATTTGGCGTCGATGGTATCCGCCACGGTGGCGGTGGCGTAGGCGCTCTGCCGGTTGAAGGTGAGCAGGACCCCGTTCTCCCCGTTGATGCGGGCGTAGGTGGTGGCGCTGTTGTCCACGATGCGCACGTCGGCCACGTCGACCAGGCGCACCACGTCCAGGCCGTCCAGGCCCAGGGACAGGATGGCCACGTTCTCCAGGGCCTCCACGCCCTTCACCTTGTCGCCTACGTTGACGATCCAGCTCACGTCCCCGTCGGACACGAACCCGGCGGGCATCTCAAAATTTTGGGCCTGGACCAGCTGGGCCACCAGCTCCTTGGTGAGGACGCCGTGCAGGTCCGCCGCCTCCTTGGCGGCGGCCAGCTGGTCCTTGGCCTGGGCCAGGGCGTCGTCCAGCTGCTGCTGGCTGTTCTCCAGCTCCACGGCCCCGTCCTCGATCTGCTGACGGCCGTCGTCGATCTTCTTCTGGGCGTTCCAGATCTGGTTGTAGACCTCGTTGCGCTGCTTGTCCAGCTCCTGCTGGCCCCCCTCCACCTGGGCGAGGCCGGCTTTCGCCTCCGCCAGGTTCTTGTCCAGCAGGGCGATCCCGTCGTCCAGCTGCTGCATCTGGGCCATCATCTCGGAGACCTGGTCCATGGAAAGGCCGTATTGGGTCAGCTGGCTGTTGACCACCGCCAGCCCCTGGTTCACCGCGTCCAGCTCCCGCTGCAGATCCAACAGGGCGGCCGCCTTCTCCTCGGGGGTCATGTCCTCCCGGGCTCTGGTCTCGGCGATGCTCGCCTCCAGGGTCGCCTTCCGGCCCTCCAGCAGGGTGACGGATTCCTGCAGGGCCGACAGGGCCTGGCGCTGATTCTGGACGCTGTCCCGCTGGGCCACCAGCTCCGCCCGCTTGGACTCCATCATGGCGATGGCGTCGGTCAGCTCCTGGCGGCTCTGGTTCAGCTTCTCCTCGGCGTTCTCGAAGCCCTCCCGCGCCGAATAGCTGCCGTAGTTCAGGTTCTGCTGCCCCTCCTCCAGCTCCGCCTTGGCGTTCTCCAGCTCCTGCCGTCCCTCGTCGATCTTCTGCTGGCCCTCGTCGATCTTGTCGAAGGCCTCCTGGGCCGCCTCGTCCATGGAGTCGTAGAGCCTGCGGTTCAGCTTGTCGATCTTCTCCTTGTTGAGCTCGATCTGGACCTCCTCCACCACCAAGCCCGTGGCGTTCACCGACGCCACCCCGTTGGTGCCCTCCAGGGCCGGGATCAGCTTGTCGCTGACGAAGCCGGAGAGGTCGATGGGGTCCATGTCCTTATAGTGGACCGCCGCCACCACCGTGGGGATCAGGTCCGTGGACAGCTCCAGCATGTTGGTGGTGCCCACCGCCTCCGGCCAGTCCCCCTTGAGCCGGGTCACCACCTGCTGGATGTCCAGCATGGCCCGGTCCACGTTCACCGTGTCCTCGAAGGTGAGGTACACCACGGACACGCTCTCCGAGGAGACGGAGGTCACCTGCTTGAGGTCGTCCAGGGCCGCCAGATTCTGCTCCAGGGGCTTGGTGACGGTGGTCTCCACCTCCTCCGGGGCGGCGCCCACGTAGGGGGTCACCAGGACGATGTAGGGGAAGCTCATCTCCGGCAAGAGATCAGGGGTCATCCTGGTCACGGAGACCGTGCCCAATACCAGGACCAATATGACCGCCACCAGCACGGTGAAGGGCTTTTTTACGCTGAACTTGGAGATCATCGTCCGCTCCGTCTATATATGATGCACTATTGTACCAGAAACCACGCCCCACATTGTGAAAGGGATGTGAAAAAAAGAGGGCCCGCCGGTCCTCGGACCGGACGCGCCCCCCAGGGGTTCAAAACCAGAGCTTTTTGATATCCATGGCCTCATTGCTCTGCAGATACTCCTTCAGGTAGATGCCGCAGCACTCCTCCCAGGTGCAGTCCCCCTCGTTGTTCTCCACCATGATGGCGATGACCCGGCCGGGCACCACGATGTCCCGGCCCTTGCCGCTCTCCCGGTGGAACCGGGCCATGGCTGCCACGATCTCCCGGATGTCGGCGTGGGCGAAGATCTCGCTGAAGTAGGCGGCCTCCTCCTGGCGGCGCTTGTCGAAGGTCCGGTTGTGGAAGATGCGGATGACCGTGGCGATGAGGAAGGTGAGGGGCATGATGGACACCATGGGTATCCAGACCGGCAGGCGGGTGGCGAAGCCGTAGAAGTCGTTCCAGCCGCCTCGGTCCTCGCCCAGGACCACCACCATCACGTAGTAGAGGACGGCGTAGATCAGCACGGGCACCAGGGCGAACAGGGTGTCCCGAAAGCGGATGCGCTGCTCGCTGATGAAGAAGCAGAAGGCCACGATGGCCAGGATCGGGCAGAGGCCGTGGAGGAAGAACCGGGAGCCCGTGAAGATCAGCACGAAGCCCTTCACCGGCGCCAGCACGCACAGGGAGATGAGGAAGGTCAACGCCACGGCTGTGACCCCGGCGTAGACCATGTCCACGACCCAGCGGGGCAGGTGGAAGTTGTGCTTGCGCAGGCCGTCCAGGGAGTAGGGGAACACCAGGGCCATGGACGCGCCCATGAGGATGTTGGAGTTCACCGTGAACATGCAAAAGGTCCTGAGGCCCATATGGTCGAAGTTCTCGTCGTGAATGGTGGTCAGGTTCATGGTCACGCCGATGCAGACGCAGACCACCACCACGGCGGCGCTGATCATGGTGAACAGGCAGTGCTGCCGGGTGACGCTGACGGTCCTGTCCAGGCCCTCCCGTTTGGCGATAGGCTGCTCCTCCACGGACTTGGCGACGATCTTCTCCTCTGTGGGCGTTTCGACGGGCTTTTCCTCCATAGGTCTCCCTCCTCTATTCCACCTCTATCTCCTTGATGATGCACTCGTTCCCCCGCAGCAGCCAGGTCTCCCCGCTGTGGCAGTAGGGGCACTCCCGGCCGTACTGGACCGTGGGGTAGGTCCTCTCGCAGTTCCCGCAGAAGGTCACGGCGGGGATGGTCTCCAGCTCCAGCTCCGCCGTCTCGAGGACCGGATGGCGCTTGCGGAAGTAGTTCCAGCAGTCGGTGAAGTAGTCCGTCATGATGCCGGACACCTCCCCTACCTGCAGCGTCACCCGGAGGATCTTTTGGATGTCCTGCTCCGCCGCCGTTTCCTCCAGGGATTTAGCGAGGTGCAGGATGATGCCCATCTCGTGCATGTCAGTCCTTCATCAGGGCTTCCACGTCCACGCCGTTGCCCGTGTGGGGATGGGTCTTGTGGAACTCCTTGGTGGCCCGGTTGTATTCCTTCCGCTTGCGGCGCATCATCTTCGCCTCCTCGGAGCCGCTGTGGGCCACGATCTTGAAGGCCCGCTTGACGGCGTAGCCCAGCAGGCCGCCCACCTTGTCCTCGGCCCGGCGCATGTCGGAGTTCTGGGGATGATCCCGCAGCAGATGGATGGCGTCGAACTCGCACCGGGTGGTGCACAGCCCGCAGCCGATGCACTTGTTCTCGTCCACGATGGTGGCGCCGCAGCCCAGGCACCGGGCCGTCTCGATCTTCACCTGCTCCTCGGTCAGGGTGAGCCGAGGATCGGTGAAGCTGTTCTTGGCGTCCACGGTCTCGTCCACCGCCGGGACCTGCCGCTGGGCGCTGTCGTAGGAGTCGATGGCGATGTTGTCCTTGTCCAGGGACTTGAAGTAGCGCCGATCCCGGCCCAGGGTCTGGGACACGTTGTTCTTGGAGACGAACCGGGCCAGCGACTCGGCGGCCTCATGGCCCTGACCGATGGCGTCGATGACGAACTTGGGGCCGGTGAACACGTCGCCGCCCACGAAGATGGCGGGATCGTCGGTCTGATAGGTGAACTTGTCCGCCACGGGGTAGTTGCCGTGCCAGAACTTCACGCCGGTGCCCTCCAGGAGCTTGCCCCACTCGATGGCCTGGCCGATGGCGAAGACGATGTTCTTGGCGTCCACGGTCATGGTCTCGTTCTCGTCGTATTGGGGATTGAACTTGCCGGTCTCGGGATCGATAGTAGAGGTGCAGCGCTTGAGCACGATGCCCTTCACCTTCCCCGCCTCGTCCACCAGGACCTCCTTGGGACCCCAGGAGGGGAAGATCTTCACGTTCTCCTCCTCGGCCTCGGCGATCTCCTCGGGGGAGGCGGGCATGGTGTCCCGGCTCTCCAGGCAGAACATGGATACGCTGCCCGCGCCCATGCGGTGGGCGGTCCGGGCGCAGTCGATGGCCACGTTGCCGCCGCCGATGATCACGGTGTCCCCGGTGAGCTTGCGGCTGTTGTCGCCCAGAGCCTTCTCCAGGAAGCTCACGGCGATCTCGGTGCCCTCGGCGGTCTCGTTGGGCACGCCGGGGAGGCGGCCGCCCTGGCAGCCGATGGCGATGTAGAAGGCCTCGTAGCCCTCCTCCTTCAGCTGCTGGATGGTCACGTCCTTGCCCACTTCCACGCCGCAGCGGATCTCGGCGCCCAGGGCGCGGATCACGTCGATCTCGGCGTCAACCACGGCCTTGTCCAGCTTGAAGGCGGGGATGCCGTAGGTCAGCATGCCGCCGGGCTTGCTGTTCTTCTCGAAGACGGTGGGTTTGTAGCCCCGCTCCGCCAGATAGTAGGCGCAGGACAGGCCCGCCGGGCCGCCGCCGATGATGGCGATCTTCTGGGGCCAGTCCCCGGTCAGGTTGTTGACGATCTTCTTGGGCACGTAGCGGGTCTCGGCGTGGAGGTCCCGCTCGGCCAGGAACTTCTTCACATCGTCGATGGCCACGGGGGCGTCGACGGTGCCCCGGGTGCAGGCGTCCTCACAGCGCTTGTTGCACACCCGGCCGCAGATGGCGGGGAAGGGATTCTCCCGCTTGATGAGGGCCAGCGCCTCGTCGTACCGGCCTTCCCGGGCCATCTTGAGGTAGCCCTGGATGGACACGTGGGCGGGACAGGCGGCCTTGCAGGGGGCGGAGCCGGTCTTATGGGTGTTGACCCGGGCGGTGTCCCGGTAGTTCTCGTCCCAGGCGTACTTGCCCCAGCGGATGCGGTCGGGCAGCACGGACTTGGGGTATTCGACGGGCTTGCCGTCCTTTTGGCACAGTTTCTGGCCCAGCTTCAGCGCGCCGGCGGGGCAAAACTCCACGCAGCGGCCGCAGGCCACGCACTTCTCCTTGTCCACCCGGGCGGTGTAGGCGCTCTTGGACATGTTGGGCGTGTTGTACAGCAGGGAGGTCCTCAAGGCGTTACAGATCTGCACGTTGCAGTTGCAGATGTCGAAGATGTGGTCGGCGCCGTCGATGTTGGTGACCTGGTGCACGTAGCCGTTCTCCTCGGCCTTGCGCAGGATGTCCAGCGCCTCCTCCTTGGTGATGTAGTGGGCGCGGCCGGTCTCCACGGTGTAATCCGCCATATCGCCCACCTGGATGCACCAGTCGTTCACGTCGTCGGTGCAGCCCTCGCCCAGCATGGCCCGGGAGGCCCGGCAGGAGCAGATGCCCGCGGAGAGATGCCCGTCGTATTTCTGCAGCCAGTAGGAGATCTTCTCGATGTCCACGGCGGTGCGCTCCGCCGCCACTTCCTTCTCCACGGGGATCACGTGCATGCCGATGCCGTTGCCGCCGGGGCGGACCATGGACGTGATGTGCTCCAGGGGCAAAAAGGTCATGCGCTCGAACATCTTGGCCACGGGCGGGTTCTTCTCGATCCGATCCACGGAGGAGTTGAACAGCTCCGCGCTGCCCGGCACGAAGTAGCTGGTCCGATACCGGAGCTCCTTGGGCGCGCCGGGGATGGGACCGTTGTCGTCGTAATGATCGCCGTAGTCGTACTCCACGAAGCCGTGGACGCACAGCAGGTCCAGCGTCTTCTTGAAGGTCTCGGCGTCCATGTTCTTCCTGTTCATCTCCAGCAGCTGGTCGTAGGTGTACCACTTGCGCTGCTTCATGGTCAGGGCCACGTCCACCTCGGGCTCGGTCAGGATCTCCCGAAGGCCCCAGTACTCCTCGTCCGTGGTCTTGAGGCCGAAGAGCTTGTGGGGCACGTTGTCGGTGATGCGGGCGCCCAGCTTGGCGTACTTCTTGTTGCGGACCGCCTCGCCGTCGTACTTGGACTTGGTGCGTGGATTGGAATCGTAGATTTCCGGCATGATCTTTCTCCTTCTGTGAATGATTGTATGTATCTGAATTGTATTACGCCCGATTGTCTTCGATGGCCTTTGCAAGCCAGCTTTCCCATTCTTCGAACCCGTCCCCGGTCTTGGCGGACACCTCGAAGATCTCGATGTTGGGGTTCAGCTGCCTGGCCCGCCGCTTGCAGGCGTCGAAATCGAAGTCGAAATAGGGGGCCACGTCCGTCTTCGTGAGGATCAGCACGTCGCTGACGGAGAACATGAGGGGGTATTTGAGGGGCTTGTCGTCCCCCTCGGGGACGCTCAGCAGCATGACCCGCTTCTGGGCGCCGGTGTCGAACTCCGCGGGGCAGATGAGGTTGCCCACGTTCTCCAGCACCACCAGGTCGAAATGGTCCGCCCCCAGCTCGTCCAGCGCCGTCCTGGTCATGCCCGCGTCCATGTGGCACATGCCGCCGGTGTGGGCCTGGACCGCCTTGGCGCCCAGCTTCTCGATGCGCACGGCGTCCACGTCGGAATCCACGTCCGCCTCCATGACGGCGATTTCGAACCTGTCCTTCATGTCCCGGATGGTCCGCTCCAAAAGGGTGGTCTTCCCCGCCCCGGGGGACGCCATCAGGTTGATGAGCAGCGTGCCCTTTTCCTTCAGTTCGCCCCGCAAAACCTCCGCGTCCCGGTCGTTGGACGCGGTGACGGTCTCCTTGAGTTCGATGATCCGCATATGCTCCCCCTTACCCCATTTTTCATCCTTATTGTATCGGATTGTCCCGGAAAGTGCAAGGCCATGTACAGGAATCATCTTGACAAATGACCTATAAAAGTTCAGAATGTATGCAGCGGCAATTTATGCCCGCAAATCGCGTTAGGAGGAAAGTTACATGAAGAAGGTATTTGCTTTGCTGCTGGCCCTGGTCATGGTCCTGGGTGCTCTGGTCGCCTGCAGCGGCAAGAAGGAAGAAGCCAAGACCGCCGACACCGAAGGCGAGCTGGTCGTCTACGGTTCCTGCGAAGAGGACTATCTGGCGGCTGCCTGCAAGAAGTTCGAAGAGCTCTACGGCATCAAGACCACCTATCAGCGCATGTCCACCGGTGAGGTCCCTGCCAAGATCGCCGAGGAGAAGGGCAAGCCCTCCGCGGACGTCTGGTTCGGCGGCACCAACAACCCCTATGATCAGGCGGCGGCCGACGGGCTCCTGGACAACAGCTACGTGCCCGAGAACGCCAAGCACCTGCTCAAGGACATGTACAAGGACCCCAACGGCTACTGGTACGGCATCTACACCGGCCTGCTGGGCTTCATGGTCAACACCGATGAGCTCAAGCGCCTGGGTCTTGAAGCGCCCCAGAGCTGGGACGACCTGCTCAAGCCCGAGTACAAGGGCCTCATCTGGCTGTCCAACTACAACACCGCCGGCACCCCCAAGCTGGTCGCCAACCTGATGATCCAGCTCAAGGGCAAGGAAGCGGGCATCCAGTATCTGGTGGACCTCGATAAGAACGTCCAGATCTACACCAAGTCCGGCTCCGGCCCGTCCAAGAACGTGGGCACCGGTGAGTGCGTCATCGGCATCGGCTTCCTCCACGACGGCATCACCCAGATCGTGGACAACGGCTATGAGAACGTCCAGCTGATCGTTCCTTCCGACGGCACCGCCTGCGAGATCGGCCCCGTGGCCATCTTCAAGGGTGCGGCCCATCCCAAGGCTGCCCAGAAGTTCATGGAGTTCGCCCTGTCTCCCGACTGCGTGGAGCTGGCCGCCCAGAACGGTTCCTATCAGTTCCTGGTGATCGACAACGCCAAGCAGCCCGAGGCTGCCGTGAAGTTCGGCCTGGATCCCTCCCTGGTGTGGGACGGCTATGACTTCGGCAAGGCTGTGACCGACACCAAGCAGAACGTGGAGGACGTGATGAAGGCCCTCAACGGCGGCGACGACCGGTTCAAGACCGAGTAACCTAACGAACACGGGAATTCACGCTTATCCGTAAGCTGGGTCCCCGCCCTCCGGGGCGGGGACCTTCCTTTTTACAAACAAGCAAGGAGGCTACCCTATGGCAAAAACCGCTCAGGGTGCGGCGCTGGACCGGAAAAAGCTCATGGCCGATCCCATCATGGTGACGACCATCGTGCTTTTGATCACCTTTGGCGATCCTGCTGGTGGACAGCGTGCTCATGGACGGCCATGTAACGCTGAAAATCTTCCAGAGGATCTTTACCGACCCCACCTCCAATTTCCCCACTGCCATCACCAACACCCTGCGTGTGGGCTTCGTGGTGGGCATCCTCTCCACCATCATCGGCCTGTTGTTCGCCTACGTGGAGGTCTACGTCCGCATGAACAAGATCGCGGGCGGCCTCTTCAAGGTGGTCTCCATGCTGCCCGTGGTGTCCCCGCCCTTCGTGCTGAGCTTGTCCATGATCATGCTCTTCGGCAAGGCGGGCCTGATCACCCGGTTCCTGCTGGGCATCTATGACAACGACGTGTACGGCTACTGGGGCATCGTCATCGTCCAGACCCTGACCTTCTTCCCGGTCTGCTACATGATGATGAAGGGCCTGTTGAAGAACATCGACCCGTCCTTGGAGGAGGCGGCCCGGGATATGGGCGCTTCCCGCATGAAGGTGTTCACCAGCGTCACCCTGCCCCTGCTGCTGCCGGGCCTCGGCAACGCCTTTTTGGTCACCTTCATCGAGTCCATCGCCGACTTCGCCAACCCCATGATCATCGGCGGCAACTACAACACGTTGGCCACCACGATCTACTTGCAGATCACCAGCGGCTATGAACGGGAGAACGCCACCGCCATGGCCGTGGTGCTGCTGTGCATCACGCTGGCCATGTTCGCGGTGCAGAAATACTATCTGGAGTCCAAGACCGCCGCCACGTTGACGGGCAAGGCCTCCCGGGCCCGGATGCTCATCGAGGACAAGTCCGTCACCATCCCCCTGACCATCCTCTGCGCCCTGGCCGCCATCTTCGTCATCGGCATGTACGTCTGCGTGCCCATCGGCGCCCTGTTCCCCACCTGGGGCTACAAGCTGACGCCCCTGACCTTCAAGTGGTTCGGGCAGGTGTTCCAGCGCTACCACGGCCTGAAGGCCTTCAAGGACTCCTTCGTCCTGTCCCTCATCGCCGCCCCCATCACGGCTCTGCTCAGCATGATCATCTCCTACCTGGTGGTCAAGCGGAAGTTCAAGGGCAAGGGCTTCATCGAGGCCGTGTCCATGCTGGCCATGGCCGTGCCCGGCACGGTGTTGGGCGTGGGCTACATCCGCGGCTACTCCCAGGGCCTGTTCCACACGGGGGCGCTGTCCTTCCTCTATAACAGCGCGGCGATCCTCATCATCGTCTTCGTGGTCCGAAGCCTGCCCACGGGCACCCGGAGCGGCATCTCCGCCCTCCGGCAGATCGACAAGAGCATCGAGGAGAGCGCCTACGACATGGGTGCGGACAGCTTCAAGGTGTTCATGACCGTGACGCTGCCGCTGATCAAGGATTCGTTCCTGAGCGGCCTCGTCACCGCGTTCGTCCGCTCCATCACCGCCATCTCCGCCATCATCCTGTTGGTGACGCCCTCGTTCCTGCTCATCACCGTGCAGATCAACGAGTTCGCGGAGAAGGGCGCCTTCAGCATCGCCTGCGCCTTCGCCACCATACTGATACTCATCACCTACGGCGCAGTGCTGCTCATGAACCTTGTCATGAAATTCTTCGGTACCAGCAGAAAATTGAAAGAGGAGGACTAAGGCTGTGGCTAAAGAGAAAAAAGGCGTACGCCTGGAACATATTTCCAAGATCTATCAGGATCCCAAGACCAAGAAGAACTTCTACGCCGTGAAGGACACCAACCTGGAGATCGAGCCCGGGTCCTTCGTGACGCTGCTGGGCCCCTCGGGCTGCGGCAAGACCACCACGCTCCGCATGATCGCGGGCTTTGAGAGCCCCGACGAGGGCGAGATCTACCTGGGCAACGAGCCCATCAACGCCCTGACCCCCAACAAGCGGGATACGGCCATGGTGTTCCAGAGCTACGCCCTGCTGCCCCATTACAACATCTTCGACAACGTGGCCTACGGCCTGAAGATCCGCAAGATGCCCAAGGACGAGATCAAGCGCCGTGTCACCGACATCCTGGCCCTGGTGGGCCTGGAGGGCATGGAGAGCCGCATGACCAACCAGCTCTCCGGCGGCCAGCAGCAGCGCGTGGCCCTGGCCCGCGCGTTGGTCATGGAGCCCGGCGTGCTGCTGTTCGACGAGCCCCTCTCCAACCTGGACGCCAAGCTCCGCGTGACCATGCGGACCGAGATCCGCCGCATCCAGCAGCGGGCGGGCATCACCGCCGTGTACGTGACCCACGACCAGAGCGAGGCCATGGCCCTCTCCGACAAGATCATCGTCATGGAGAAGGGTCTCGTCTCCCAGATGGGCACGCCCCAGGAGATCTACTACCATCCCAAGAACAAGTTCGTGGCCGACTTCATCGGCGACGCCAACTTCCTGGAGGGCAAGATGGTCCGCCACGAGGGCGACGTGGGCATCGTGGACATCAACGGCACCGAGGTGAAGGTGGCCGAGGCTTCCAACGTGGCCGACGGCGCCGATACCACCGTGGTCCTCAGGCCCGAGTCCACCATGCTGCGGGACGAGGGCTACTTCCCCGTGGAGGTGGTGGTGTCCAACTTCATGGGCGCCTACCAGCTCTACCACGTGATGCTGGGGAACGTGAAGCTCATCATCCACGAGTACAACCCCAAGGACAAGAAGATCTACGGGGCCGGCGAGACCGCGTACATCGACTTCGCCCCCGGCGACGCGCACTGCATCTAACGCTTTCGAAGGGAGGAAACGTTGTTTCCTCCCTTCGATTTATCGCTCACGCGGGTGCTCCGCGTTCTTCCTAAGTATCCTAAGTTCGTACGGTTACACCGCGCTTATGCATCTAAAAAGGAGGCATCAGACCATGCAAGTCGATCCCTTCACCAGATTCGAGAAGGACTGGGCCCTACTGACGGCGGGCACAGCGGACCATTTCAACAGCATGACCATCGGCTGGGGGAG